>DATATS010000178.1:0-19376 GCA_036268675.1 Pseudolabrys sp. | reverse complement strand
GCCGACAGATCGGCGAGATCGTTGCGATAGGCGGACAGGGTATTTTCACCGGCGCCGCGCTCGGCCGCCAGCATGTCAAGGAACAGCTCGACCAGCGCGTCGTCCGATGCTGCTTTCCCGCCAGCCATCGCCTTGCCCGGGCGGATTTTGCCCATGACCTTGATCATGTAGCGTCAATTCTGCTGCTTGACGAATTTGTCGGATGGGACCGTCACGACGATCTCGCGCGGATGAAGTTTCACGAAATTGGCGAGCGCGAAAACCGCGCCATAGGCCAAGCCGCCGATCAAGCCGACGAAAAAGAGAAATCTGAGCAGGCTCGGCATGATGGAGGTCCGGCGGCGAGTTGCACGCTTTTTCACGCGTGAACGACCATGTTCCTTAGCCAATGACAAGCCCGCCATCGCGGCGGGGGCGATTTTGGTATATGGAACTGGCGTCGATTTGGAACCCTAGCATGGCCAACCAAGCCATTCAAAAAGCCTCGGAAAACGGCCAGAACCCCGCGGTCGCGCTGGCGATCATGCGAGCGCTCGCCGCCCGTTCGGTCGTGCTGGTCGGCATGATGGGTGCCGGCAAGTCGTCGATTGGACGCAGGCTGGCGACGCGGCTGTCGATTCCGTTCGTCGACGCCGACGGCGAAATCGAAAGCGCGGCGGGCATGACCATTCCGGAAATCTTCGCCAAGCATGGCGAGCCCTATTTTCGCGCCGGCGAAGCGCGTGTGATCGCGCGGCTGCTCGACAACGGTCCGCAAGTGCTGGCGACCGGCGGCGGGGCGATCATGGACCAGAGCACCCGCGATCTGATCCAGCGCAAGGGCATCTCGATCTGGCTGAAGGCCGATCTCGACGTGCTGACCAAGCGGACCAAGCGCCGCAGCGATCGTCCGCTGGCGGACAAGATGAAGGATCTGCTACCGCTGCGCGAGCCGATCTATGCCCAGTCCAACATCATCGTGCAATCGCGCGAGGAGCCGCACGATACGATTGTCGACGAGATCATCGCCGAAATGGTCAAGAGCCTGAAGATCGACATCGGCGCGGAGAAGACGGCATGACCGCGCCGCTGCGTCCGGGCGAACCGATCGTGGTGCAAGTGGCGCTGGGCAGCCGCGCCTACGATATCCACATTGGCCGCGGAATGCTTGCCTCGCTCGGCAAATCCATTCAGGCGCTGCGACCGGGCGCCAAATGCGTCATCGTTACGGATGAAGCCGTCGCCAGCCATCATCTGACCGCTTGCGAAGCCGCACTTGCGTCCGCGCGCATCGAGAGCACGGCCATCGTCGTGCCGCCGGGCGAGGGCTCCAAGAGCTACGCCACTTTCGAGACGGTGTGCGAAGGCATTATTGCCACGCGCATCGAACGCGGAGATATTGTCGTCGCCCTCGGCGGCGGCGTCATCGGCGATTTAGCCGGTTACGCTGCGGCGAGCGTGCGGCGCGGCATCGACTTCGTGCAGGTGCCGACCACCTTGCTGGCGCAAGTCGACAGTTCGGTCGGCGGCAAGACCGGGATCAATTCGCGGCAAGGCAAAAATCTGATCGGCGCGTTCCACCAGCCGATCCTGGTGCTCGCCGATACCGCGTTGCTCGACACGCTGCCCAAGCGCGATTTCCATGCCGGCTACGCCGAGGTTGCCAAATATGGTCTCCTTGGCGACGCCGCGTTCTTTTCCTGGCTGGAATCCAACTGGCAGGACATTTTTTCCGGCGGGGCGGCGCGCGAACACGCAATCGCCGTCTGCTGCCGTGGCAAGGCAGACATCGTCGCGCGCGACGAGCGCGAGACGGCTGAGCGCGCGCTGCTCAATCTTGGGCACACATTCGGTCACGCGTTCGAAGCGGGCGCCGGCTTCTCAGAGCGTCTGCTGCATGGCGAGGCGATATCGCTCGGCATGGTGCTGGCGTCCGATTTCTCCGCGCGCAAGGGGCTGATCTCGGCCGTCGACGCCGCGCGCGTCAGCGCTCATCTTGCGGCGGCCGGTCTGCCGACCCAACTCAGTCAGGTCCCCGGCGGCGTGCCGGGTATCGATGCTTTGATGGCCCTGATTGCCCAGGACAAAAAGGTAAAGCGCGGCAAGCTCACTTTCATTCTGCTGCGCGGCATCGGGCGCGCCTTCGTCGAAAATGACGTCAGCGCGGACGAAGTGCGCGCTTTTCTTTCCGAAAGGCTAAGCGCGTGATTGCAAAAATTGAGCGCCTCTTTTGCAATACGATCACGCGCCAGGAAAGCATCTAGCCGATGACCGCGAACGACTGGATCTCTCTCGGCATCGTCGCGGTCTGCCTGTTGCTGTCGGCGTTTTTCGCCGGCAGCGAAACCGCGCTCACCGCTTCCTCGCGCGCCAGCATGGCTCGGCTGGAGAAGCAGGGCAACAAGCGCGCCGCCATCGTCAACCGTCTGCTCGAGCAGCGCGAGCGCCTGATCGGCGCGCTGCTGCTTGGCAATAACGCGGTCAATATTGCGGCGTCGGCGCTGGCGACCGGCGTGTTGCTGGCATGGTTCGGCTCCGCCGGTGTCGTTTACGCGACGGTGGGAATGACCGTGCTGGTGGTGGTCTTTTCCGAGGTGCTGCCGAAGACCGCGGCATTCAACGCGCCTGACCGCATCGCGCTCGGCGTCGCCCGCCCGATGTTGTGGATCGTCAAGCTGCTCGGGCCGGTTCTGATGGCGGTGGAGGCGCTGGTGCGCCTGCTGCTCAAGCTGATCGGCATCAATATCGGCGAGGACCACGACATTCTGTCGGCGCGCGAGGAATTGCGCGGCGCCGTCGATCTGTTCCACCGCGAAGGCGGCGTGGAAAAAACCGACCGCGACATGTTCGGCGGCGTGCTCGATTTGCGCGAACTGGCGGTGTCGGAAGTGATGATACACCGTACCGACATGATTACGCTCGACGCCGACGACGAGGCGGAGGATGTGGTCAACGCGGTGATCGCCTCGCCGGTGACGCGCATTCCGATGTGGCGCGAGAATCCGGAAAACATCGTCGGCGTGCTGCATGTCAAGGATCTGTTGCGCGCGCTGCATGCGGTCGATGGCGATGCCGCCAAGGTCGACGTCGGCGCGCTGATGTCGGCGCCCTGGTTCGTACCCGACACGCGCCTGGTGTCGGAGCAGCTAAAAGCGTTTCGCCGCCGCAAGACGCCATTCGCGCTTGTCGTGGATGAATATGGCGAGGTCGAAGGTCTGGTGACGCTCGAGGACATTCTGGAGGAGATCGTCGGCGACATCACCGACGAGCACGATCCCGCCATTCCCGGCGTCCGGCGTCAGCCCGACGGCTCAGTCAATGTGGACGGCGGGGTATCGATCCGCGACTTGAACCGCGTCATGGACTGGAACTTGCCCGACGAAGAAGCGACCACGATCGCCGGGCTGGTCATCCATGAGGCGCGATCGATTCCGGAAGCCGGGCAGAGTTTCACATTCCATGGGTTCCGGTTCCGGGTGCTGCGCCGCGAGCGCAACCGCATCACCGCGCTGCGCATCCAGCCGTTACCGCGCAAGGCGTCGGCGAAGGCGCGATAACGCAATTCCCGCCCGATTTTATTTCGAGCTTGGTTTGGCGCAAGGCCATGCGTTGACGAGCGCCGCCGCCGCCAGTTGATGGAAATTTTCCCCAAGCTTCTCGCGATGGCTCTTGAGGTAGCCCGTCACGGTCAGGACCATCTGATTGAACGTGATCTTTTTGTCCGCTGGCGGGCACGCCGCAAACTCAGGTTTGAAAAGCGGTTCAAGGCCCGCGACCGCCGTTATGGCCCCGAAACATAGCGCCGCCTTCCTCAATTGCTTGGCGGCCTCGGTCGAATCGGCGGCGGGATGTTTGCCCTGCGCGATGTCGGCGGCGGCAAGGCAACTCGGCAGATAGACGGCCGCGCTGCTCGTGTCGGTCTGGGCGTTTGCCGGCACCACCATCAGTAGGCTCGCGGCGAGCGCGATCGATAGCTTCATGATGTTTCCCACCCTGCCACTGGCCCGGACACACTGCGCCTCAGGAAACGCCGCCTTCGCCCGGCGCCGCGGCGTGGATGGCAAGCGCATGCACGCCGCCGGCCAGTTCAGCCGAAAGTATGTCATTGATCATGCGGTGGCGCTCGATTCGGGTCTTTCCTTTGAAGGCATCCGCCACGATATAAACCCTGAAATGGGTTTGCCCGCCGGGACGGTGTCCGGCGTGGCCGGCGTGCTGGTGCGATTCGTCTTCAACCGTCAGGCTTTGCGGCGTGAAAGCTTCGGTCAACTTTTCCGTGATGAGATCGGCCGTTGGCATGCTGTCCGACTTAGCGCATGACCCCGAAAAGTGGAAACCGGTTTTCGGATAAGATCAATGCGTCACTAAATGGGGTGGGCGGCATGCGGGTCAATGGTGCAAAATTGGCAAATCGGTGGCGTAACAGCCGCTGTCAAGACTTGAAGGTGACATGCGCAACAGCGCATAATGTTCGGTCATGAAATTCGACTCGCCTCTTTTCGACAAGGTCCGCGTCAAGCCGGACAAGGATCGCCGGCCGAAAACCGACGGCCCGGTCTGCCAATGGCATGGCTGCAAGGAAAAGGCGACGCATCGCGCGCCCAAGGGCCGCGAGGACGAAAAGGATTATTGGCGCTTCTGCCTCGCCCATGTGCGGCAATACAATCAGTCGTATAATTTCTTCAAGGGCATGAACGACGCCGCGGTATTGGCCTATCAGAAGGACGCCCTCACCGGCCATCGTCCAACCTGGAAGATGGGAACCGGCAAAAACAAAGCGCAGCCCGATTTGGGCAGCCTCGGTACCGCTTCCGATCCGTTCAGTCTTTTCGGCGACGGGTTGCGTAATGAGCAGAAAAAGCAGACCGAAAAGCGTCAAATCCGCAACGCCGAACGCAAGGCGCTCGATCGGCTCGGGCTCGACATCGGCGCCACGCCGCAGCAGGTCAAGGTCCGCTTCAAGGAGTTGGTGAAGCAGTTTCATCCCGACGTGAACGGCGGCGACCGTTCGACCGAGGACCGGCTGGTCGAGGTGATCCAGTCGTACAATTATTTGAAATCGGCCGGGTTCGGCTGAGCGCCGGAACCTGCCATTGGCAACCCAGCCCCGCCTTTCGCACACGCCTCCCAATACCTATCTAATTGATATTATTGATGGTGTTATTCGTGCCGCCCGGGTTTTTCGTGGCCCGGCGGTCTGCTAGGTTGCCACCATCATCAGCCGGACCGTTACGTTATTCGGACCGCATCAGGCCTTCGGATGTTCCCGGGCCACGGAGGATCAATGACAGCCGCAGTACAAGAAAACGCCGGCAAAACGCCCGAGAAGTTGCCGGACATGAAAGTATCGATCCGGCAGGTGTTCGGAATCGAGAGCGACATGGAAGTGCCGGCGTATTCCAAGCCCGACGAGCACGTGCCCGACATCGATCCGGATTACCGCTTCGACCGGCCGACGACGCTCGCCATCCTCGCGGGCTTTGCGAAAAACCGCCGCGTCATCGTCACTGGATACCATGGCACCGGCAAGTCGACGCATATCGAGCAGGTGGCGGCGCGGCTCAATTGGCCTTGCGTGCGCGTCAATCTCGACAGCCACATCAGCCGCATCGACTTGATAGGCAAGGACGCCATCGTCATCAAGGGTGGCGCACAGGTCACCGAGTTTCGCGAAGGCATTTTGCCCTGGGCCTTGCAGAACAACGTGGCGCTTTGCTTTGACGAATACGACGCCGGCCGGCCCGACGTGATGTTCGTGATCCAGCGCGTGCTGGAAGCCTCCGGACGCTTGACGCTGCTCGACCAGAGCAAAGTAATCAAGCCGCATCCCTGCTTCCGCCTGTTCGCCACCGCCAACACCGTCGGTCTCGGCGACACCTCCGGGCTCTATCACGGCACCCAGCAGATCAACCAGGGCCAGATGGATCGCTGGTCGATCGTCACCACGCTCAATTATTTGCCGCACGATAACGAGGTCGAGATCGTGCTGGCCAAGGCCAAGCATTACCGCAACGAGCAGGGCCGCGACATCGTCAACAAGATGGTGCGAGTCGCCGACTTGACGCGCAATGCCTTCATGAATGGCGACATCTCGACGGTGATGAGCCCGCGCACGGTGATCACATGGGGCGAGAACGCCGAGATCTTCAATGACATCGGATTTGCGTTCCGGCTCACCTTCCTCAACAAATGCGACGAGCTGGAGCGACCGATCGTGGCGGAGTTTTATCAGCGTTGCTTCGGAGTCGAATTGCCCGAGTCCTCGGTCAATGTGGCGCTAAGCTAGAATCGTGCGATGCCGCGCCTCCAGGTGGAAAGCGTGCATGGCCCGGCGCGGCGGCGGATCGTCAAGGGGCTGCTTGATTACAATGCGCGTGCCGCGGGCAAAGACAAATACAGGCCGCTGACCATTACGCTGCGCCGGGGCAAGGACATTGTCGGAGGGTTGACCGGTTCGAGCTGGATGGGCTGGCTCTATGTTGAGGTGCTCTGGATCGCGGACAAATTCCGCGGCCAGGGTCTCGGCATCTCGCTGATGAAAAGGGCTGAGGCGGAAGCGCGAAAGCGCGGCGTGCGCAATGTGTATCTGAACTCGTTCAGCTTCCAGGCGCCGGGATTTTACAAGAAGCTTGGCTACCGGGAATTCGGCAGACTGAAGAATTTTCCGCCCGGTCATACCCGGATCTGGATGAAGAAAGCGCTGTGATGGCCTCCAACATCAAATCCAAGCCGTCGTCGAAGGAATCGCCGACCGAGCCGTTCAAGCGCGCTATCACCGGCTGTCTGCGCGCGATCGCGCGCAAGCCCGACCTGGAAATCGCGTTCGCCGCCGAACGGCCGGGCCTGATGGGCGGCAAAGTGCGGCTGCCGGAGCCGCCGCGCAAGCTCGGCAAAGGGGAAGCCGCAATCGTGCGCGGCCACGCGGATTCCATCGCGCTACGGCTTGCCTGCCACGACGCTGGCATGCATCGGCGTTTGCAGCCGGCCGGGCAGCAGGCGCGCGCGGTGTTCGAGGCGGTCGAACAGGCCCGGGTCGAGGCAATCGGCTCGCGGCGCATGGATGGCGTCGCCAAGAATTTGAGCGCCATGCTGGACGACCGCTTCCACCGCGGCAAATTCGACGAAATCACCGAACGTGCCGACGCGCCGATCGAGGACGCGCTGGCGCTCATGGTGCGCGAGCGGTTGACCGGACTGGCGCCGCCGCCGGCCGCCAAGAGATTGGTCGACCTCTGGCGTCCGCTGATCGAGGACCGCGCCGGGCGCGATCTCGACAAGCTCGAAGACCTGCTCGAAGACCAGCGGCAATTTGGCGATGCGGTGCACGATCTGCTCGACGCGCTCGAAATGGGCGACGATCGTTCGTCGGACTCGGAAGATGAAGAGGAAGGCGACGAGGATCGTCGCAAGCAGGAATCTGGCGAAGACGGCGAGGCTGCAGACAGCGACGAGATGCAGCGCATGAGCGCGGAGGACACACAAGTATCGGCTGAAGACATGCCCGATGCCTCAGCCGAAGCGGTCGATGCGCCGAGCGCCGACATGGCTGACGACACCGACATGGGTGACGCCGAAACTCCCGGCGAACCACAGCGGCCGCGCCAGTTCGGTTCCAACGAGCCGCGCGCCCCCGACTATCGCGCTTTCACGCCAAGGTTCGACGAGACCATCTCCGCCGAGGAACTGTGCGAGCCCGAGGAACTGGATCGCCTGCGCGGCTATCTCGACAAGCAGCTTTCGCATCTGCAGGGCGTGGTCGCGCGGCTTGCCAACCGGCTGCAGCGCCGGTTGATGGCGCAGCAGAACCGCTCGTGGGATTTCGATCTCGAGGAAGGCCAGCTCGATCCGGCGCGGCTCGCGCGCATCGTCATCGACCCGCTGCATCCGCTCTCGTTCAAGGCTGAAAAGGACACCGAGTTCCGCGACACGGTTGTGACGCTCCTGCTCGACAATTCCGGCTCCATGCGCGGCCGGCCGATCACGGTCGCCGCGACCTGCGCCGATATTCTCGCGCGCACGCTGGAGCGCTGCGGCGTCAAGGTCGAGATCCTCGGCTTCACCACGCGCGCCTGGAAGGGCGGGCAGTCGCGCGAGCAGTGGCTCACCGCCGGCAAGCCGCCCAATCCCGGGCGGCTGAACGACCTGCGCCACATCATCTACAAGGCGGCCGACGCGCCATGGCGGCGTGCGCGCAAGAATCTCGGGCTGATGATGCGCGAGGGTCTGCTCAAGGAGAATATCGACGGCGAGGCGCTCGATTGGGCGCATAAGCGCCTGTTGGGGCGTCCCGAGCAGCGCAAGATTCTCATGATGATCTCCGACGGTGCGCCGGTCGACGATTCGACTTTGTCGGTCAATCCGGGAAACTATCTGGAGCGCCATCTGCGCTGGGTCATCGAAGAAATCGAAACCCGCTCGCCGGTCGAATTGATTGCCATCGGCATCGGCCACGACGTGACGCGCTACTATCGCCGCGCCGTCACCATCGTCGATGCCGAGGAACTCGGCGGCGTCATGACCGAAAAGCTCGCCGAGCTGTTCGAGGAACACGCCGCTGCCGAACCGGCGCGTTCGCCGCCGCGGCGGAGACGCATGGCGTGATCGTCACCGGGCCGCATCGCCGCCGCGCCGTTGTCCTGGGCTTATTTTTCGTTGTGCTGCTGATCGCCGGCTCGCTGGCGGTTGCCGAGGCGTGGCACTACGCGTCGGCGCCGGCGCGCATCGCCATCAAGGCGACGCCGATTACCGCCTTCGACAACCGCGAGCCCGCGCGAACGCGCTTCGGCGATCTGGAATTTCGCGGCGGGCTGGCGCTCACCTCCACTTACGAGGCGTTCGGCGGCATTTCCGCCATCAATGTCGAGCCCAACGGCAGCCATTTCCTTGCAATCACCGACAAAGGCTCATGGCTGCGCGGCCGCATCGTCTATCGCGATGGCCGTCCCGCGGGTATCGCTGACGCCGAGATGGCGCCGATCCTGGGCGAGAACGGTGAGCCGTTGGCCGCGCACGGCTGGTTTGACGTGGAATCGCTGACCGAACTCGGCGGCGTGCGTTACATCGGCATCGAGCGGGTGGAGAAAATCGTGCGTTTCGATTACGCGCGCGACGGCTTGCTGGCGCGCGGCGAGCCAATTCCGGTTCCCGTCGACTTCAAGACCTTCACCTTCAACAAGAGCCTGGAGTGTCTGGCCGCGGGGCCGAACGGCTCTCCGCTCGCCGGCACGCTGATCGTCGTGACCGAGCGCAGCCTCGATGAGCAAGGCAATCACCGGTCCTATCTTATCAACGGTCAAAAGGTCGAACGCTTCAGCGTCAAGCGGAGCGACGATTTCGACGTCAGCGATTGCACGATCCTGCCGCCGTCGGATTTGCTGGTGCTCGAGCGTCGCTATTCACCGTTGCGCGGCGTCGCCATGCGCATTCGCCGCATCGCGCTGGCCGACATCAAGCCGGGTGCGCTGATCGACGGAAAAGTGCTGATCGAGGCCGATCTCGCCTACCAGATCGACAACATGGAAGGGATCTCCGTGCATCGCAACGCAGCCAACGAAACCATTCTCACGCTGGTGTCGGACGACAATTTTTCCGTGATCCAGCGCAACCTGCTGCTGCAATTCGCGCTGGTCGGCGAATAGAGTTCTTTCGGGGGGAGCAATGAACAGGCTGGCCGCAGTCGTGTTGGCGATCGCGCTTTTGCCACAACCGGCAGCGGCGCAATCGGCCGTTGCGGTGCTGGGCGAGTTCGGTTTGCTCGACGGCGTTTGGGCGACGGACTGCTCGAAGGATCCGAGCCCGATGAATTGGTATGCGCGCTACAGCATGTCGCCGTCGAGTGAGGCGCGCCTCACCTTCAGCTTAAAACGCGATCGCACAGGCGACTTCGGTTATGTCATCCGGCAGGCGCGACGATTTTCGGCCAATGAGATACTGCTCGAGGTGGATGTCGTGGCCGAGAAGCGGCAACTCGAAGTGCTGCTGCGCGTCGATGGCGAGCGCTACCACACGATATCGGTGAAGCAACCCGACGGCGGCTACCAGATCAAGGACGGTAAATTCACCGACGACGGCTCTGAGAGCCCCGGGTACAACCGCTGCCGCTAGTGCAGGCTTGGCCGGCTCCCAAGCTTAGCTCGCCGTCGCAGCCTTCTTCTTGACGATCGCGCGCTTGATCTCGAGCATCTTGGGCGCGAGTTCGGCATCCTTGGCCTTGAGCAGGAAGGCATCGAGGCCGCCGCGATGATCGACGCTCCTGAGCGCATTGGCGGAGACGCGCACCCGCACGCGGCGCTTGAGCGTGTCGGACATCAGGGTGACGTTGCGCAGATTCGGCAGGAACCGCCGCTTGGTCTTGATGTTGGAATGGCTCACCTTGTGGCCGACCAGGGCCTTCTTTCCCGTCAGCTCGCAACGCCACGACATGGCTTGTCCCTCGAAAAAGCGCCGGCGCCAGAGGGCGCCGGTCCGTCACACTGCGTCTTGGAAGACGGCGGACGTATAGAGAGAGCGAAAAGGTGCGTCAAGCCGAGCCGTTGGCCGGTCTTTAAGCATGGTCCGCTGCCGCGATCGCCGGCGGAGAGCCGCGAACACAGATTCGACTTATTCCACGCCGACGAGATTGCCCGCGCGGTTTCCGCTGCCCGTTGCTGGAAGTCCATAATATACTGGCCGTCCGAGCGCGGAGCACCTGGCGGTGCTGGCGCGTAAGAGGACGAGATTTCGTGCGGGCGTACTGGCCATCCCTTCAATGCTTGACGCTTATTACGACCGCGCTGGCTTTTGCCGCCGTGGCGCCCTTGGCTCATGCCCAGGGCAAGCTCGAAGCACAATACACCGCCACGGTCGCCGGCATCACGATCGGCAAGGGCAACTGGGTCATCGAGATCACCGATCAGCACTACAAGGCGGCGGCGAGCGGCGTCGCCACCGGCCTGGTGCGTATCTTTACCGGCGGTAAGGGCGCCACAGCCGCGCAGGGTTTGCTGTCGGCCGGCAAGCCCATATCGACGATCTACGCTTCCACCATCACCAACCGCAAAAAGACCGACGAGGTCCGCCTCACGTTCGCCAATGGCAACGTCAAGGACTTCAAGGTCGATCCGCCGGCGGGCAAGGATGCTTCGCGCGTGCCGCTAACCGAGGCGCACAAGCGCGGCGTCATGGATCCGATGACCGCCTCGCTTCTGCGCTCGCCCGGCCCCGGCAATCCGGTGTCGAGGGACGCCTGTCAGCACACATTGGCGATCTTCGATGGCCGCATGCGTTACGATCTGCAACTTGCCTTCAAGCGCATGGACCACGTCAAGGCGAGCAAGGGCTATTCCGGCGACGTCGTGGTCTGCGCGGTCTATTTTGCGCCGGTCGCCGGATACATTCCTTCCCGCTCCACCATCAAATATCTGTCCAAGCAGCGCGACATGGAGGTCTGGCTGGCGCCGATCGCCGGCACGCACGTGCTGGTGCCGTTCCGGGCGCAATCGCCGACGCCGATCGGCGAGGCGGTGCTCACCGCCACCCAATTCGTGGCAACGCCGATGCCGACGCGGGCCTCCTCGAACGGTACGCGGACGCCATAGGTCCTCAGCCTTCGATATCGAGTGCCATTTTTTCGGATCGAATCATGCGGGTATCGACGGCCGCGATCTTGACTCCCCGCACACGGGCGATCTTTGCCCGCGTTAACGTTTGAGGGGCGTCGAAAGGGCTTCGAATCGTCCGGGCCTACTCGATCTTGTGGCCACCGGGATCGCTTTCGCCAGATGTCGCCGTGAACGAATGAACACAAGGCCGGAGTCAGCGATTCGGGCGCGATTCGTTCCAGACTCGTTCTAAAGCTTAACCGCGCGGCTCGCCGCCGTCGCATTGTGATACAGAAACCTACGGCGGGACGCTGACTTAAGCCCCGCCGCCAAGCCGGAAGCGTAATGGCCATCTCGTTTTCTCCGCAAAGCCCCCGCGCCGCGCGTGCCCGCGGCGCCGGCGTGACGGCCGTGTTGGGCCCGACCAATACCGGCAAGACCCATTTGGCCATTGAGCGGATGCTGGCGCATTCCTCGGGCATGATCGGCCTGCCGCTGCGCCTGCTCGCGCGCGAGGTCTACAACAAATGTGTCGATCGGGTCGGCGCCGATGCAGTGGCGCTGATCACCGGCGAAGAGAAAATCAAGCCCGCCAACGCGCGCTTCTGGGTCTCGACCGTGGAAGCCATGCCGCGCGATCTCGACGTGGCGTTCCTGGCCATCGACGAAGTGCAGCTCGGCGCCGATTTCGAGCGCGGCCACGTTTTTACCGACCGCATGCTCAATGCGCGTGCACGCGAGGAAACCATGGTTCTGGGCGCCGCAACGATGCGCCCGATGGTGGAGAAATTGCTGCCGGGCGCGAATATCGTCAGCCGGCCGCGGCTATCGAACCTGACCTATGCCGGCGAGAAGAAACTGACCCGGCTGCCGCGCCGCTCGGCGATCGTCGCGTTTTCGGCCGAGGAGGTTTACGCCATCGCCGAATTGATCCGCCGCCAGCGCGGCGGCGCCGCCGTGGTGCTGGGCGCTCTCTCCCCGCGTACGAGAAATGCACAAGTCGCGCTCTATCAATCTGGCGATGTCGATTATCTGGTGGCGACCGATGCGGTCGGCATGGGGCTCAACCTCGACGTCGATCACGTCGCCTTTGCCTCGGATCGCAAGTTCGACGGCTATCAGTTCCGCAAGCTCAATCCGGCCGAGCTCGCCCAGATCGCCGGGCGCGCCGGTCGCGCGACGCGCGACGGAACCTTTGGCACCACCGGGCGTTGCGATCCGTTCGAGCCCGAACTGGTGCGGGCGCTTGAGAGTCATGTCTTTGAACCGATCCGTGTGCTGCAGTGGCGCAATTCCACGCTCGATTTCTCGTCGATCGGCGCCTTGCAGGCTTCCCTTGCGGCGATGCCGTCCGAACAAGGCCTCACGCGCGCGCCGACGGCGGAAGACATTCTCGTTTTGGAGCATGCCGCGCGTGACGACGACGTGCGTGGCCATGCGGTCACGCCGGATGCCGTCGAGCGGTTGTGGGATGCCTGCCAGGTTCCCGACTATCGCAAGATCGCACCGGCGACCCATGCCGAACTGGTAGTGACCCTCTATGGATTCCTGACGAGAGAGGGTAATATCCCCATCGATTGGTTCGCTCAGCAGGTTTCGCAAGCCGACCGGACCGACGGCGACATCGACACCCTCTCCAACCGGATCGCGCATGTCAGGACCTGGACTTACGTCGCCAACCGCCCGGATTGGCTCGCCGACCCGGAGCATTGGCAGGCGGTCACCCGCGCGGTTGAGGACAAGCTATCCGATGCAATGCACGAACGCCTGTCCGAGCGTTTTGTCGACCGCCGCACCAGCGTGTTGATGCGGCGATTGCGTGAGAACACGGTATTGGAAACGGAAATAGGAAAGACGGGCGAGGTGACGGTCGAGGGCCATGCGATCGGCCGGCTCGACGGATTCATGTTCGCGCCCGAATCCGCGACCGACGCCTCCGAGGCCAAGGCGCTCAATGCCGCCGCGCAAAAGGCGCTGGCCGGCGAGATCGAGGCGCGCGCCACAAAACTGTCGCAGGCCTCGAACGACCAGATCGTACTGGCCGCCGACGGCACCTTGCGCTGGACCGGCGACGCGGTCGCCAAGCTCGTCCCGGGCGATGAACCCTTGCGTCCGCGCCTGCGCATCGTGGCCGACGACCATCTCAACGGGCCGGCGCGCGACATGGTGCAGACGCGGCTCGATCTCTGGCTCAAGACTCATATTGAAAAACTGCTGGCGCCGCTGTTTTCGCTCACCGCGGCCGACGACGTGACCGGCATGGCGCGCGGCGTTGCGTTTCAACTGGTGGAGGCGCTCGGCGTGCTGGAGCGGCAGAAAGTGTCGGAGGAGGTCAAGGGCCTCGATCAACCGGCGCGCGCCACGCTGCGGAAATACGGCGTACGCTTCGGCGCCTATCACATCTACCTGCCGGCGTTACTCAAGCCTGCGCCGCGCGCGCTGGCGACCCAACTGTGGGCGCTCAAACACGAGAGCCCGGACGCCAAGGGCGTCACCGAATTGCTGCATCTGGTGTCGAGCGGGCGCACCTCGATCCCGGTCGATAACGATACGCCGAAGCAGCTTTTCCGCACCGCCGGCTATCGCGTCACCGGCGAGCGCGCGGTGCGGGTCGATATTCTGGAGCGGCTGGCCGATCTCATTCGTCCGGCGCTCGGCTGGCGTGAAACCTCGCCTGGCGTCAAGCCGGATGGCGCGCTCGACGGCCGTGGCTTTACAGTCACCGGCGCGATGACCTCGCTCACCGGCGCATCCGGTGAGGATTTTTCCTCGATCCTGCGCTCGATCGGCTATCGCATGGACCGCAAGCCGAAGCCTGCGGAAGCAGCGCCCAGCGAGACGGCGACTGCGCCGCCGGCGCCGGAACATTCACGGCCGGTCAATTCAATCGACCTGCTTCCCGTCGTCGAAACGGCACCCACCGCCGCAGAGGCGCCGGCTGCGGCCACGGGCGAGCCCGCCGAGCAAACGCCGGCGCCGGTGGAAGAACCCTCCGTGGGCCAACCGCAGACGAGCGAAACGCAATCCGATCCGGCTGCGGCTGACACATCGAAGCCGGAGGAACCGGCCTTTATTGAAGTCTGGCGGCCGGCGGGCCGCTCCGACCGGCATCGTCCGCGCCGGCCGCAGCGCGCGAAAGCTGCCGTCCCGCAGGGTGCGCCCGCAGCGGAGACCGGCGAAGCGGCCGTTGCGTCCGAAGCGTCGGCGGTTCCGGTCGAGTCCCCGGCGGGAGCGGGCGAGCCATCGTCAGGCCCTCGTCCCGTGCGGCCTGAGCACGAGCGCAAGGATCGCGCGCAGCGCCAGGACCGGCAGGAGCGCCAGCAGCGCGTGGAGCGCCAGAACCAGCGCGGCGATCGGCAGGATCGCTCGCAACGCCGCGACCGGCCGCCGCGGCGCGACAAGGGTGATCGCGTCGAGCGCGCCGAGCGCGAGCAATATTACGCCAAGCCCTATGGCGGCGGCGGCGGCGGCGGCGGCACCAAGCAGCAGCCGGATCCCAATTCGCCCTTCGCCAAGCTTGCGGCTTTGAAGCAGCAGCTTGAGCAGAACAAGGACAGGCCTTGAGCGCATTGGCTGCCGTTCCATGCCAGCGAATCGACAAATGGCTCTGGCATGCCCGCATGGTGCGCACCCGCACCGACGCGGCGGCGCTGGCGCAGGCCGGCTTCGTTCGTATCAACGGCAAACGCATCACCGCGCCCGGGCAGAAGGTCGCGCGCGGCGACGTGGTGACGCTCGCCCTCGACCGTTCGGTCAAGGTGATCGAGGTGCAGGGCTTTTGCGAACGGCGCGGGGCGGCACCCGCAGCGCGCGCGCTTTACCGCGAGATGGCTACCGGATCCGGCGTGGAGGCCAGCTCTGCGCTGGCGGATTTGCGTAAAACCCTGCCGCCGATTCGGCCTTGAATCGAGGTTCCAACCCGTGACAGTGCGCGGCTTGCGGCCTATCTAAGGGTGCGATAGAGCGCTGTCGATTTTCGCGTCCGGAGCTTTGAATGACCTACATCGTCAACGAAAACTGCATCAAGTGTAAATACATGGACTGCGTGGAGGTGTGTCCGGTCGACTGCTTCTACGAGGGCGAAAACATGCTGGTGATCCACCCGGACGAGTGCATCGATTGCGGCGTCTGCGAGCCGGAATGCCCGGCCGACGCGATCAAGCCGGATACCGAGCCGGGCCTCGAGAAGTGGCTGGAATTGAACGCCGAATACGCCAAAACATGGCCGAATATCACGGTCAAGCGGGACGGACCGCCCGACGGCAAGGAATGGGAAGGCGTGCCGGACAAGTTCAAGAAATTCTTCTCACCCAACCCGGGTGAGGGCGACTGAGCGGATTTGCCGCCGCCGCCGGCTGCCGCGGATAGTGAAGAACCGCCATTTTGGCGTCAACGCGTTAACCGAACCGCCAAATTTGCCAAAATGCCGTCCTGGGATGCTCTTTTGCGTCGCCATAAGGCTTTGATTCCGCCCAAAAATGTGCTATATATAAGAAATCGCATGAACAACGACCGACGCTGCCTTCGGTGCGCTCCCCTGCTCGGGAGCCTTATTTTTCGGCAGCCAAGTCTCAGGGTTCTTGATCAGAGGGCGTGCAATCCACGCGTGAGCAGTGGCAGGAAAATCGCGTCATAAATCGAAGAAAGGCTCTGCCGGCACCAGCCGGAGGGCGAAAAAGTCTGCCGTCTCGCGGCGGACCTCTCATGCCTCGCGCGGCACCGTCCGCGGTGTGGCCCCCGCAGCCAAAATGGCCGGCAGCCGCAAGGCGGCCGGTGAAGGAGTACTGCCCGGAATGACAAGCAATAAGAAGACTACCCAGCGCCAAGGCTTCAAGACCAACGAGTTCATCGTCTATCCCGCCCACGGGGTCGGCCAGATTCTCGCGATCGAGGAGCAGGAAGTCGCCGGGGCCAAGCTCGAACTGTTCGTCATCACCTTCGTCAAGGACAAGATGACGCTGCGGGTTCCCACCGCCAAGATTGCCTCGGTCGGCATGCGCAAGCTCGCTGAGCCGCCGTTGGTCAAGCGCGCGCTCGACACGCTCAAGGGCCGCGCGCGCATCAAGCGCACCATGTGGTCGCGCCGGGCGCAGGAATACGAGGCCAAGATCAACTCGGGCGACATCGTCGCCATCGCCGAGGTCGTGCGCGACCTGTTCCGCTCGGACACGCAGCCGGAGCAGTCCTACTCCGAGCGCCAGCTTTATGAAGCAGCCCTCGACCGGCTGTCGCGCGAGATCGCCGCAGTGCAGAAAATTACCGAGACCGAGGCGATCAAGGAGATCGAAGCCGCTCTCGCCAAGGGCCCGCGCCGTGGGCCCAAGCCCGCCGAAGAAGCCGGCGGCGACGAGGCGGTAGAGGAAGAGGCGGCCTGACCGCTTTTCTCATGGCGAACGAAAAACGAAAAGCCCGGCAGCGATGCCGGGCTTTTTGCTTGGCGGCTCGTGCTACAACCGTGCCTCTCGCGCGGGCGGCGCTCAGGTCAGGGTTGGCCCTCGAACCGCGGCGCGCTACAATCCCGCCGACCAACCGAACGAATATCGACGGAGCAAAAGATGACCGCCATTCGCGGCTATGTGGCGCCGACCACGGAAAGTGACGCCCTCGGCGTTCACTCGCTCGACCAGTTTGTGCTGGCGGTGCCGGACGCTTCGGTGGCACAGGACTTTTACGGCAATTTCGGCCTCGACGTGCAGGCCAATGGCAATACGCTGGCGATCAAGACCTTCGGCCACGATCATCGCTGGGGCTCCGTGGTGGAGGGCGCCAAGACCAAGGCGCTGCACCATCTTTCCTTCGGTTGCTATGCCGACGATCTGCCGCGGCTGAAGGCGAGCATCGAGGGCAACGGCGTCAAGCTGATCGATCCGCCGCCCGGCTTCGAGAGCAACGGCATCTGGTTCCGCAATCATGAAAACGTGCTGATCGAGATCAAGGTCGGCCCCAAGGTGTCGCCCGACAAGAAATCCGACAGCCAATGGACGCCGGCGCCGGCGGGCGCTCCCGGCGCCACCGTGCGCGCCAAGGCGCCGCCGGTGCGCCCGCGGCGGCTGTCGCATGTGCTGGTGTTTACCCGCGATATCGACGCCTCGATCGAATTCTATTCGCGCAATCTGGGCTTGAGGCTGTCGGACCGCGCCGCCGACCTCGTCGCCTTCATGCACGGCATTCACGGCAGCGACCATCATCTGCTGGCGCTGGTGAAGTCGAGCGCGCCCGGCTTCCATCATTGCAGTTGGGACGTCTCGAGCTTGAACGAAATCGGGGTCGGCGCCATGCGCATGGCCGACAAGGGCTGGACCAAAGGCTGGGGGCTGGGCCGCCACGTACTTGGCTCCAACTATTTCCACTACGTGCGCGACCCGTGGGGCAGCTTTTCGGAATATTCCTGCGATATCGACTACATCCCCAAGGAAGACCGCTGGCCGGCCGCCGATCACAAGCCGGAAGACTCGTTCTATCTGTGGGGGCCCGAAGTGCCGCGCGAATTCACCATCAATTGCGAAGCCGGCGAGAGCTGAGCCTCGCGGCCGGCGGCTACTCCACCACCATCTTCACCTTCTCGCCCGGCTTCACGCGGTCGCGAGGCCCAAGACCATTGAGCGCGCGGAAGCGGTCGAGCCGGTGATCGGCGATCGCCATGCGGCGCGCCAGGCGCTCGATCGTGTCATGCGCGCGGACCGTGACGATTTTCAGATGCAGCGGCTTGATCTCGGCGCTTTCCTTCAGGCTCATGCGGCGGAAACTCATGATCGACTCGCGGAACGTGCGGTCGATCTGCGTGGTATTGGCCTTGGTCGCGAAGATGAAGCGATAAACGTCGCTGCCGAAGCGCACGGCGAACAGGCGGAACGACCATTGATCGCCGCTTGCGGTCGCGGTCGCCGCAGGGAAGCCGTTGATGGTGAACTCCTGAACGCTTGCCGGATCGACCTTCTCCATCCAGCCCGATTTCAGATAGTCGGGCAGCGACTGCTCGGCCGGCACGCTTACGACGTCGAGGCGTAGCGCCTCGCCGCCGCCCTCTTTAAGGCCGAGTACCGCCTGCGCGGTGTTGTCGAGCGTGAAACCCGGCGGCGCCAGGAACGTGAAGCCGAGCTTGGGATGCAGGAAGCGCCGCCCGCGCACGAAGCCTTCGCTCGGGTCCTCGCCATAGATCATGCCGTCGAGGTCGGTGAGATATTCGGCCCGGTCGCGCTTGCCGACACCGGGCGCGCTGTATTGCCGCGCGTTGGCGATTGCCTTCTTGATCCGGTCGGGCGTTGAGGGGTGCGTCGCGAGGAAGTCCTGCGCGCGCGGATCGGCGTGTTCGCCGGGCGTCTTGAGATCGGCATTGTGCTGCATGTCGGCGAGGAACCGCGATGCGCCATAGGGATCGAACCCGGCGCGCGCCGAGATTCTGACGCCGATGGTATCGGCCTCGAATTCCTGCGCGCGCGAGAAGGCCGCGAGCGTCAACTTCGATTTGGCCAGCGCGAGGGCACCGATTTGCGGATCGCTCAACACATCGTTCGCCACATGGCTGACGATCGCCACCTCCTTGGCCTGCTCCTCGCGGATCTGCGCGTGGCGCGCGATCACATGGCCCATCTCATGGGCGAGCACGGAGGCGAGCTCGGCCTTGTCGTTGGCGAGCGCGATCAATCCGCGCGTAACGTAGAGGTGGCCGTTCGGCAACGCGAAGGCGTTGATCGCCGGCGAATTGAGGACCGTCACTTCGTATTTCAGGTCCGGCCGTTCGGACGCCGCCACCAGTTTATTCACGGTCTGGCCGATCATTTCGCGCAGGCGTGAATCGTCGTAGACGCCGCCATAGGA
>DATATS010000177.1:0-23978 GCA_036268675.1 Pseudolabrys sp. | reverse complement strand
GCTGCGGATCGAGGACACCGACCGCGAGCGCTCGACGGCTGCCGCGGTCGCGGCCATCATCGACGGGCTGACCTGGCTCGGCCTCGCCTGGGACGGCGAGATCGTATTCCAGTTCTCGCGGGTGGCGCGCCACCGCCAGATCGCCGAACAGTTGCTGAGCCTCGGCAAGGCATACCGCTGCTATGCCTCGCCCGAGGAATTGACCGCGATGCGCGAGGCCGCCCGCCGCGAGGGCCGCTCCAAGCTCTATGATGGGCGCTGGCGCGATCGCGACCCATCCGACGCCCCGCCCGGGGTCAAGCCCGCGATCCGTCTCAAGGCGCCGCAGACGGGCGAGACCGTGATCGAGGACCAAGTGCAAGGCCGCGTGGTCTGGCAGAACGCCGATCTGGACGATCTGGTGCTGCTGCGCTCCGACGGCACCCCCACGTATATGCTGGCGGTGGTTGTGGACGACCACGACATGGGCGTCACCCACATCATCCGCGGCGACGACCATCTCACCAATGGCGCGCGGCAGAAACACATCTACGAGGCGCTTGGCTGGAACGTGCCGATCATGGCGCACATC
Source organism: Pseudolabrys sp. (assembly GCA_036268675.1). Classification (GTDB taxonomy): domain Bacteria; phylum Pseudomonadota; class Alphaproteobacteria; order Rhizobiales; family Xanthobacteraceae; genus Pseudolabrys. Next base: position 23,407 of record DATATS010000177.1, on the reverse strand, counting down.
CCGCTGATCCATGGGCCGGACGGCTCGAAACTGTCCAAGCGCCACGGCGCGCTCGGCGTCGATGCCTACCGTGCCATGGGCTATCTGCCGGCCGCCATGCGCAATTATCTGGTACGGCTGGGCTGGGCGCACGGCGATCAGGAGATATTCACCACCGAGGAGATGATCGCGGCCTTCGATCTGCCGCAGATCGGCCGTTCGCCGGCCCGCTTCGATTTTGCCAAACTGGAAAATCTCAACGGCCACTATATTCGGGCGAGCGCCGACGCTGACCTGATCGTCGCGCTCGAACAGTTATTGCCCCTGATTGCCGGCGGTGACGAACTGGGGAGCAAAATGACGCCGGCGTTGCGCGCCAAGCTCCTGATGGCCATGCCGGCGCTGAAAGAGCGCGCCAAGACGCTGGTCGAACTGTTCGACGCCTCGCGTTTTCTATGGGCGAGCCGGCCGCTCGACCTCAACGAGCAGGCCAAGGCGCTTCTTACGCCCGAGGCGCTTGGCGTCGTCGCCGCGCTGCTGCCGGAACTCAGCGCGACGGCGGATTGGACCGCGGCGGCGGTCGAGGCAGTCGTGCGCGGCCATGCCGAGCGCACCGGTCTCAAGCTCGGGCAGGTGGCGCAACCGTTGCGGGCGGCGCTGACCGGGCGGACCACGTCGCCACCGATCTTTGACGTGCTGGCCGTGCTCGGCAAGGATGAGAGCCTGGCCCGCTTGCGCGACAGAGTGGATAACCGACCCGCGGCCTAGCGCCACCCCTTCCCAGGCTGCCACGTCATGCCCATTTGCAGGGCGGGCTCACCTCGCTCTATCTTGCAGCGCACACTTGAATGGGATACCCAAAAAGCGGCGGGAACCCCGCCTCGCCCACCGGGCGGCACGCCGCGCCGGCCACACGATGAACGAAGCGCACGGCTCGCTCCCAATTTGAGGGCTCGATTATGGACGCCAAAACCGACACCAAGGGCAAGGCCGGCACCGTTACCGTCGGCAACAACAATTGGGATTTCCCGGTTTACGACGGCACGGTTGGCCCGAGCGTGATCGACATCGCCAAGCTCTATGGCGATAGCGGCATGTTCACCTACGACCCGGGCTTCACCTCGACGGCGAGCTGTGAATCCAAGATCACCTATATCGACGGCGATCAGGGCATCCTGATGTACCGCGGCTACCCGATCGAACAGCTCGCCGAGCACGGCGACTTTCTGGAAACCTGCTACCTGTTGCTCTACGGCGAACTGCCGACGCCCTCGCAGAAAGCCGATTTCGACTATCGCGTCACGCGCCACACAATGGTGCATGAGCAGATGAGCCGCTTCTTCCAGGGCTTCCGGCGCGACGCGCACCCGATGGCCGTGATGACCGGCTCGATCGGCGCGCTGTCGGCGTTTTATCACGACTCCACCGACATCGCGGATCCGCACCAACGCATGATCGCCTCGATCCGCATGATCGCCAAGGTGCCGACGCTCGCCGCCATGGCCTACAAATATTCGGTGGGCCAGCCCTTCGTTTATCCGAAGAACGATCTCGACTATTCAACCAATTTCCTGCGCATGTGTTACGGGGTGCCGACCGAGGAATACCGGCCGAACCCGGTGCTGGCGCGCGCCATGGACCGCATCTTCATTTTGCATGCGGACCACGAACAAAATGCCTCGACCTCGACCGTGCGGCTTGCAGGCTCCTCCGGCGCCAATCCGTTCGCCTGTATCGCTGCCGGCTGCGCGTGTCTGTGGGGCCCGGCGCATGGCGGCGCCAACGAGGCCGCGCTCAACATGCTGCGCGAAATCGGCACGGTCGACCGTATCCCCGACTTCATCAAGCGCGCCAAGGACAAGAACGATCCCTACCGGCTGATGGGTTTCGGCCATCGCGTCTACAAGAATTACGATCCGCGCGCCAAGATCATGCAGAAGACCTGCCACGAGGTGCTGACCGAACTCGGCATCAAGGATGACCCGCTGCTCGACGTCGCCATGGAGCTGGAAAAGATCGCGCTACACGACGAGTATTTCGTTGAAAAGAAGCTTTATCCCAATATCGACTTCTATTCCGGCATTACGCTGAAAGCGATGGGCTTCCCTACCACGATGTTCACCGTGCTGTTTGCCGTCGCACGCACCGTCGGCTGGATCGCGCAGTGGAAGGAAATGATCGAGGACCCGAAGCAGAAGATCGGCCGTCCGCGTCAGCTTTACACCGGCGCGACGAAGCGCGACTACGTGCCGATTTCCCGGCGCAAATAATCAGCCGACCGCGACGGCTTTGCCCTGCTCCGCCGAGCGCAGCAGCGCCTCGATGAGGCGCAGGACCTTCAGCGACTCCGCGCCGCTGACGGCGGGTTCGCGGTCCGCATCGATCGCGTCGAGAAAATCCACGATCAGCGCCTTATGCGCGTCATTGGAAAACGCCATCGGGTCGGCGCCACCGCTCTTTGAGACGGCGCCTTCGTGGTGAACATGGCCTCCGTCCTTGAAGTAGATATCAAGCGTCTCGGCGTCGAGCACGGCGGTCGCCTTTTCGCCGGCCAATTCGATGCGCTCGGGAAAGCCGGGATAGGCCACGGTCGTTGCGTCGATCGTGCCGATCGCGCCATTTGCAAATTCGATGCCGCCGCTGACGATGTCCTCGGTGTCGATCTTGCGCAGCGGCGACGTTTTCGCAAAGGCTGTCACTTTCGCGATCTTGCCGGTCAGGCTCTGGAACAGATCGAGCGTATGGATGGCTTGCGTGATCAGCACGCCGCCGCCGTCACGCGCCTTCATGCCGCGGCCGGGTTGCGCGAAATAGTCCGGCGGGCGCCACCAGCGGATCGCGGCGGAGGCCGACACGAGCGCGCCCAGTTCGCCGCCCTCGACCGCCGCGCGCAGCTTGCGCGAAGCGTCGCGAAAGCGATGTTGCAGCATGATCGCGAACTTGCGTTTGGCCTTCGCCATGGCGTCGACCGCCTTGGCGGCCCGTTCGCTGGTCACGTCGGTCGGCTTTTCCAGCAGCACATGCTTGCCGGCAGCGGCACAGCGCTCGACCAGTTCCAGATGCGACATCGGCGGCGTGAGAACGAAAACGATATCGATGCTGCGGTCGGCAAGGATAACGTCGAGCCCGTCGACCACCGGATGCTTGCCGGCGGCGGCGAAGGCTTTGCGGCGCTCTGCGCTGGGCGTGAAGCAGGCAGCGATCTCAACGCGGCCCGATAGCTCTTCCAGGCTTTGCAGATGTGGCTTGAGCGCCATGCCCAGACCGACAATTGCTACCCGGTGCGTCTTGGTATGTGCCATGGATCGATCCGTTTCAGGGCCATCGGCTTAGGCCGGATTACGTGTGCAGGCAAATTACGCGAGCGTTGGGCTGGATCGTCCACCCGCGAAATCCAGAACAAGCCGGGCAGCCCGGTCGCTCGGATCCGCACGGCCGATCTCCATGATCGAATCGAGCCGCGCGAATGCTTCAGTCTGCCGTCGCCGCTCGGGCGTATCGCCCATCAACGGCGTCAGAGCTGCGGCCAACCGATCCGGCCGCATGTCGCCGCGAAGAAATTCCGGCACGATGTTCTCGCCCAGCACCAGATTAGCGAGGATGACGCTGTCGAGTTTGATCATAAGGCGAGAGATCAACTCCTCAAACGGCGACATTCGATAACCCGCGACCATAGGCACGCCCGCCACTGACAGTTCAAGCGTCGAGGTGCCGGATTTGGTGAGCGCCGCGCGCGCCGTGCGAAAGCTTGCGTCCTTCTCGGTCTGCTCGACGACAACGCGCACCGGCACACGCCATGACGCGACCGCGGCTTTCACGGTCTGCTCGAGGCGCGGCACCGCCGGCACCACGACGTCGAGCACCCCAAGGCGCTGGTTAAGGAGCGCCACTGCTTCTCCGAACACACCTGCCATGCGCCGGATTTCACCGGTCCGGCTGCCCGGCATCACCAGCAGCAGCGGTGGGTTTGCCAATCTGCGGCGCGCTTCTTCCGCATTGGGCCGCAGATCGCCGACACGTTCGCCCAATGGATGGCCGACATAGTCGCAAGGGGGCCCGCCCAGCCGCTGCATGACCGCCGGCTCGAACGGCAGCAGCGCCAATACCAGATCGACATAGCCGCGCATCGCGCGCGCGCGTCCGGGCCGCCAGGCCCATACCGAGGGGCAGACATAGTCCACGATCGGGATTGACGCGTTACCGGCCCGCACACGCCGCGCGACACGATGGGTGAAATCCGGGCTGTCGATAATCACTAGTGCATCGGGCTTGGCGGTAGCGATCGCGTCGGCAGTCTGCGCGATGCGCGCCAATATCTTCGGCAGACCGCTCACAACGCCACCAAAACCCATGATTGCCAGATCGCCGAGCGGAAACAGGCTCGGCACGCCCTGCTCGGCCATGCGTGCGCCGCCGACACCCGACAACCGCACGCGCTCCTGGGTTCGTTGCCTGAGCGCACCGATCAGCGCCGCGCCCAGCCGGTCGCCGGATTCCTCGCCCGCAACCAGAAAGACGTGCGGGCCTGCGGCGTCCCGGTCCGAGACCATGTTCACAGACCCGATCCGGCCGCGGCGCCGAAAACGAAAATTCCGCTGCGGTCGGCGGTGAGCACCAGACGCTCGGGCTCCGCGATGATGGTCGCGCCGGCCGCAACCGCAATCCCGGCAAGCCCCGCGCGCATGACGCCCTCAACCGTCCGCGGGCCAATCGACGGCAGATCGAAACGCTGGTCCTGTTTTGCCTTTGGCCCCTTGACCAGCACGCCGACGCCGGCGGCCGAGCGCACTCGCCCATTGGCGCGCATCTCGGCCACGCGCGCCAGCATCTGGTCGGTGCCCTCGGCGGCCTCGACCGTCAGCACATGATGGCCTGCGACCACGATTGCCTGGCCCACGTCGAATGCGCCGGTTGCGCGCAGATAGTCAAAGCCGAGCGCGATGTCGGCGCGGTCGCGCTCCGAGGGCTGCAAGCGGCCAAGCGCTCCCTCCGGCACGAGGATTTCCGGCGCCACCTCATGCGCACCGCGCAGGCGAAATCCCTCTGCTTCGAGCAGGCTGGCCATACCGGACAACAGATGATCGTCGCCGCCGCGATAGGCCGCGATCAACTTCGGCAACAGCATCAGCCCTTTGACGTCGAGATGAACCTGCCAAAGCGACGGCCGTACCAGCGACCCGATGAAAACAACTTCACGGCAGCCGGCCGCACGCGCCAAGCGCATGAATTTCCCGATTTGCCCGATGTGCAGGTGATACTGCGCAAAATTCTCAAGCGAGCCCGCATCCCGCGCGCCGCGCACCACGAACAGGACAACGTCGCGTCCGCGCTTGCGCACCGATTCCGCAACCGCCAAAGGCATGCTGCCGCCGCCGCAAACAATCGCGAGCGGACCTTGCTCGATTGCGGAAGGCGCCGCGCTCATGCGTCCTCGTCGACCTCCTGGCGATTGACCGCCATGGTGAGGGGGCGCTTTCCGGCGCGGATGAATTCGATCATCTTGCCGACCAGCGCGTCGGTTCCAAACTCGGTTGCCACCCGTTCGAAACTGGAGCGGAATCCATCGGTGCCGAAAAACACTCCGCGATAGGCTTCACGATAGCGATGGATGTCCGCTTTTGAAAAGCCCCGCCGGCGCATGCCGACGACGTTGAGGCCGACAAGGCGTCCCAGGCGGCTCTCCGCCATGCCATACGGGATGAGATCGGCGCGTAAGCCGCTCAGGCCCGAGATCATGGCCCCTTCGCCTACGCGCACGAACTGGCGCACCGCGACCCCGCCGCCGAACACCACGTGATCACCGACGCTGACATGGCCGCCCAGCAACACGTTATTGGCGAAGGTGACGTTATTGCCGACCTTGCAGTCATGTCCCACATGCGAGCCGACCATCAGAAAGCAATTATTGCCGACCTCGGTGACGCCGCCACCGTCTTCGGTGCCGGTGTTCATCGTGACGTTTTCGCGGATGTCGCAGTCCGCGCCCACCGTCAGCCGCGTCGGCGCGCCGCGATAATGCGTCGATTGCGGAGGCGATCCGAGCGAAGCGAACGGGTGGATAACGGTGCGCGATCCTACGCTGGTGTGGCCGGTGAGATTGACGTGGGCGATCAGCCGGCAGCCGTCGCCGATCGTGACATGGGGACCGACCGTGCAATAGGGGCCGATCGATACGTCGCGACCGATGGCGGCGCCCGCCTCGATCCGCGCCAAAGAATCGATCATCGGCGCGCTCATGAGTCGGCAATCATGGCGCCGACTTCAGCTTCGGCAACAATCTGGCCGGCGACTTTCGCTTCGCCCTTGAACCACCACATGCTGCGCCGCTGCGCGATGCGCCTCATATGAAACTCGACGGTGTCGCCGGGTACCACCGGTTTGCGGAACTTGGCCTTGTTGATGGTCATGAAATAGACCGACATCGGCCGCGCCGCTTTGGTCGCGAGGACGCAGAGGACGCCGCCCGTTTGCGCCATGCCTTCAATCAAAAGCACGCCAGGAAATATCGGGTTGCCGGGAAAATGCCCCTGGAAATGCGGTTCGTTCATCGTCACGTTTTTGACGCCGATGCCGGATTCGTCGCCCCGGATATCGATCACGCGATCGATCATCAAGAATGGGTAACGGTGCGGAATCGCGGCGAGGATTTCGCGAATCCCGATGGACTCGATCATCGCCCCGGTCATTCCGTGTCTCCGTCGTTTGCCGAGCCGCGCCGAACCATGCCTGCGTCATCGCGCCCGGCAAGCTTGCGCAGCGACGCTTCGCCGCGCAGCCATTCCATCCGTGGGCGGGCCGGATAACCGCCCCAGCGTTCGCCGGCGGGAATGCTCGATATCACCCTGCTCCCGGCCGCGACCATTGCACGTTCGCCGATATCGTTGTGGTCTGCCACGCCGACTTTGCCCCCCAACATCGCGTAATCACCAATCGTCACGCTGCCGGAAATACCGACCTGCGCAACCAGAATGCAATGCCTTCCGATAAGCGCGTTGTGACCGATCTGGACAAGGTTGTCGATCTTGCTGCCCTCCCCGATCACCGTATCGTGGATGGCGCCACGGTCGATGGCCGTGCCGGCGCCGACTTCGACGTCGTCCTGGATAATGACGCGGCCGACCTGCGGTATCTTCTGATGGCGGCCGCCGCTCATCACATAACCAAAGCCGTCCTGGCCGATCTTGCAGCCGGGGTGAATGGTGACGCGATCGCCCGTCAACGTATCCGTGATGACCGAGCCCGCGCCAATGACGCAATCGCGGCCGATGCGTACTCCAGCGCCGATCACGGCGTTGGCGCGCACGACGCTGCCTGAACCGATTTCCGCGCGGGCTCCGACCACGGCGCCTGGTTCGACCGTCACGCCGTCTTCCAGACGCGCATCCTTGTGCACGTGGGCGCTCGCGAACTCACCCGCGGGGTAAAGCGAGGACGGCCGCAACGCGTCGGGAAACAATGCACGCGCGACCTGAACGAAGGCACGATAGGGCTGCGCCACGATCAGTGGCGGCACATGGGCCGGTAATTGATTGACCAGCACCGCTGTCGTCAGGCATGCGCCGGCATGCGTGACGGCGGCACTTGCCGCATATCGCTTGTTGTCGAAGAAGGCGAGATCGCGGGGGCCCGCGCGATCGAGCGAGCCAATATTGAAGATCGTGCGCGCGGTTCCGGGCGGATCCGCCGCGCCGGTCAATTTGGCGATCTCGGGAAGAGCAAGACCGTGATCGCGCTTGAAGAATTCCGGGCTGTTCATGCCACAGGCGTCCGATCCGTTCAGCGCCGAACGGGCGCCATGGCAACCGCTCCGCGTCCGCTGCTGGCAACCCGGCTCGAATCCGGGACTGGCTCTATCGGGATCATACCCCCAACGCGCGCGGCCGCGCGGTGTCACGATCAGAACGTCGTGCCACCGCTGAAGCGGAAGAACTGGGTAACGTCGCAAACCTGGTTGCCCGCCGAGCCGACCGCGCAGTATTTCGTAATCGGGTAGGCGAAGTCGAAGCGCAGCGGGCCAAGCGGCGAATCCCAGATCAGGCTGACGCCGGCTGAGGAGCGGATGTCCGAGAATTTGTCGAGCCCCACTTGCAGCGATTCGCCGGTGACGTCCCAACTGGTCGGTCCCTTGTAACTCCATAGCGAACCGGCGTCGACGAAAGCGCCGAGCTTGATGCCGACCTCCTTGGGCAGGAAGTAGAGTGGCGTCTGCGCTTCCGCGCTGGCGCCCCAATACAGACTGCCGCCAAGCGCGTCGTTCGTGGTGCCCGGCGTCAGATCACGCGGACCAATTCCGTTCGGCGCGAAACCACGCACCAGGTTCGGGCCCATCTGGAATTGATCCAGCATGCGCAGATCCTTGTCGCCCCAGCCGGCGAGATGGCCGCCCTGCAAGTGCAGCACGCCAACCACATCTGGAATCAACTCATAGTAGCTACGCGCGTCGACGCTTGAGCGAATGAAATTCACGTCGCCGCCGATACCGGCAAAGTCCTGGGTAAATTTGACAAACAGGCCGCTGGTCGGAGACGTATTGTTATCGAGCGTGTTGTACGCCGTCGTGTAACCGAGCAGCGAGACAAGCACCGGCCCCGCCGCCAATTCCTTGCGGATCGGAAGCGACGCTTCGCCGTCCGAGTAGCACTCGTCACCGGGCGTCACGGGGAACCCGTGAAGATGATATCCGGCTGGCGTTCCGCCAGCAAACATCTCGCCGGCGGGAGCGGTACAATTATCGAGATTGGACGGCAGCGAAACTTTCTGCTGATAGATCGAATAATGCGGCTGAATCGAAAGCTCTTCGGTCAAACCGAACCCAAGGCGCAAATTCGTTCCAATCGACTGCGTGTTATAGGACTGGAACGAGTTCGACAGGTTCTGCTGGTAGAATAAGTCGATGCCGCCGGCCATGCGATAGCCGAGAAAATACGGCTCGACGTAAGACAGTTGCACGCCTTGCGAATACTGGCCGTAGCTCACCGTCGCTTTGGCAAACTGGCCGCGGCCCATGAGGTTGCGGTCGGCGACGCTCACTGACGAGATGAATCCCTGCGAAGTCGAGTAGCCGCCCGCGATAGAGAACTCGCCGGTCGGCTTCTCCTCGACATTGACGTCGACCACCACGCGATCCGGCGCCGATCCGGGCTCGTTGGTGATTTTGACCGTCTTGAAGTAGTTCAGATTTTTCAACCGCCGCTCCGCGCGATCGATCAGCGCACGATTATAGGCATCGCCCTCCGTGATATCGAATTCACGCCGGATGACGTAATCGCGGGTGCGCGTATTGCCATGGATATCGATGCGCTCGATATAGGCGCGCGTGCCTTCCTCAACGACGAAGGCGAGGTTGATGATCCTCTTCTCGAAATTGCGGTCGCCGCGCGGGTGCACCGTAGCAAAGGCGTAGCCGCGCTGGGCCGCCTCGATGGTCATCGCCTCGACGCTCTTCTGGACGAGATCGGCGTTGTAGACGTTGCCCGGACTGAGCTTGATGCGGCCGCGCAACGATTGTGGATCGATGGTGTGCACGTTCGACACCACGTCGATGGTGCCGACGTGGTACTGGTTGCCCTCGTCGATGGTGAAGGTGACGATGAAGCCCTTCTTCGCCGGAATATATTCGCCCACCGCCGAAACGATGCGGACGTCGGCGTAGCCGTGGCTGAGATAGAAACGGCGCAACAGATCGCGGTCGGCTTCCACGCGGTCAGGATCGTAAATATCGGTCGTCTGCAGGAAGCTGAACAGTCCGGACTCGGCGGTCTTGATCACCCGCTTCAGCCGGCCGCTCGAATAGGCATGGTTGCCGATAAAGTCGATGTCCTTGACCCCGGTCTTTTCGCCTTCCTTGATTTCGAAAACCAGGTTCACCCGGTTGTTCGGGAGATCGATGACTTTCGGCACGACCGACACATCGAAGCGGCCGCTACGGTGATAAATTTCGATGAGGCGCTGGACATCGGCCTGAACGGTCGGCTTGGACAGAGTGCCGCGCGGCTTGGACTGGACTTCGGCCTTGAGCTGCTCGTCCTTGGTCTTTTTGTTGCCCTCGAATGCCACTTGGTTGATGACCGGGTTTTCAACCACCGACACCACCAGCTTGCCGTGCACAAAATTATAGCGAACGTCCGAAAACAGGCCCGTTGCATAAAGCGCCTGCACGCCGTCGTTGATTTCGCCCGGACCGAGGTGCCCACCGGGACCGGTCTTGAAATACGAGCGGATCGTGTCGGATTCGACCCGGCGATTGCCTTCCACCATGATGCTATTGGCGGATGCCGTAGCCTGGGCCGCCACCGGTCCTGAGGACGCAATGGTCAAGCACGCGGAGCCGACAAGGACCCCACCGAGGACCAAGCAACTATAGGCCAGCCCCCGCACCACCCGCACACACAGTCCCATGCGCTACGCGCCCTTATGATCCCTGCGGCCGCCCCCACTTGGCGGTTACGCCAGATTGCCGGGCCGACAATTCGCCTGCTTTGTACAGTCTTTTCGACGCACTGCAAACGACCTATCCAACCCAACTTTCCCTTTCCCCTCAAAAAGTTGCCCGGGGGCAACGATTAAGACGTGGCGAGGTGAAGGATGTCATTAAAGGTTGCAAAAATCATCAACATCAGCACCAGCGCCAGTCCAATCCGGAAGCCCATCTCCTGGGCGCGTTCGGACAAAGGACGGCCGCGGACCGCTTCGATTCCATAGAACAAAAGGTGACCGCCATCGAGGAGCGGGATCGGGAACAGGTTCAACAGCCCGATCGAGACCGACAGCACGCCGACGAGGTGGATCAGGGGGACGAGCCCTGCGGTCGCGACCTGGCCGGACACCTGGGCGATGCGGATCGGCCCGCCCAGCTCCTTGGCGTCTTCCCGGCCGGTGAAAACTCCGCCGATAAAGCCGAAGGTCCGGTCGACGATAAACCAGGTCTCCTTGGCGCCTTCGGCCACCGCATCCACAGGACCCATTTTCTGGGTCTTGATGTCGCCCGGCGCCATCGAGCGGCTAATCCCGAGCACGCCGAGCCTGTGCACGTTGCCGAAATGGTCCTTGATCTCCTTGAGTTGCGGCGTCGCTTTGAGCGTCACCAGCGCGTTGGCGCGCTCAACCTCAATCGTCATCGGTTCGCCGGCGCTGACGCTGACGATGCGCTGCATATCCGCAAAGCTTTCGATTTTTTCACCATCGATCGCGGTCACCAGATCGCCCGGCTTGAAGCCGGCGGCGGCGGCGGCACTCGCCGGCACAACGGTATCGACCCGGGCGCTGGTGGTCTGCTTGCCGATAATCATGAAAATGCTGGCGAAAATCACGATCGCCAGCACGAAATTCGCCAGTGGTCCGGCGGCCACCACCGCCAGGCGCGACGCGACCGGCTGAAATACGAAACTGTCCTTCTTTTCGGCCTCGGACATCTCGGCCATGGCCCGGTGATCGGGCGCGCTCGCGGCATTGTCGTCGCCGTAGAATTTTACAAAGCCGCCGAGCGGCACCGCAGAGATCTTCCAGCGAGTGCCGTAACGGTCATTGAACCCGACGATCTCGGGTCCAAACCCAAACGAGAACGCCATCACCTTGATGCCGCACAGGCGGGCCACCAAAAAATGACCAAGCTCATGAAAAAACACGACAATTATGATGACAAACATGAACGGCGCGATGTAATCGACGGCCGTGACGCCGTACGCTCCGAGGCGCCCCAAGAATTCAACCAGCATTGTTCCCTCGTCCCGCCCGTCCGGCGCCCGTTCGCGTTCCCGCAGAGCTTCCTAGGATGCCTTTGCGGCAATTTCGGGCAAGAGGTCCCGGGCTATCGATCTGGCAACATGGTCAATGCCCATGGCTGCGTCGATTTCTGTGGGTTCCGCCATCAAGCCCCGCTTGGTCGCCGCATCCAGCGTCATTTCGACCAGCGCCGCAATCGCCGGGAAGGCGAGTCGCTTGGCGATAAATTCGGCAACCGCTACCTCGTTGGCGGCGTTGAGGACCGTCGGCGCCGCCCCGCCCGCCTCCAACGCACGCATGGCGAGCGCCAGCGCGGGAAAGCGGACCAGGTCGGGCGCTTCAAAGCTCAAATCGCGCATCTTGGCGAGATCGAGTTGCGCCGCGGGCGTGTCGATGCGGCGCGGCCAGCCCAGACAATGGGCGATCGGGATGCGCATATCGGGCGAGCCGAGTTGGGCCACGACCGACCCGTCGCGAAATTCCACCAGTCCATGCACCACCGATTGCGGGTGCACCAGAACGTCAATTTCCTTCGGCTTCAACGCGAACAGGTGCAGCGCCTCGATCATCTCGAGGCCCTTGTTCATCATGCTCGCGGAATCGACCGTGATCTTGGGCCCCATCGACCAGTTCGGGTGGCGCAGCGCCTGTTCGAGCGTCGCAACGCGGATTTGCTCGGCCGACCAGGTTCGGAACGGACCGCCCGAAGCGGTCAGGATGATGCGTTTCACGTCGTCGCGGTGACCGGAGCCTAGCGACTGGAAAATCGCGTTGTGCTCGCTATCGACCGGCAGCACCGTCGCACCAGTTGCGGCGGCCCGGCGCATGAACAGGCTGCCGGCACAAACCAGACATTCCTTGTTGGCGAGCGCAACCGTTGCGCCGCGCTCGATCGCGGCAAGCGTCGGTTTCAGGCCGACTGCGCCGCTGATTGCGCCCATCACCCAGTCGGCCGGACGCTGCGCCGCTTCGAGCAACGCCGCTTCGCCCGCCGCGGCCTCGGTGTCGCTGCCGGCGAGCGCCGATTTGAGTTCGTCATAAGCGGCCGCATCGGCCACGACGGCAAACCTGGCATTGACCTCGCGCGCGATTGCCGCAAGCTCCTTGGCGCTGCGCCGCGCGGTGACGGCTTCGACGCGATAGCGTTCGGGTTCGCGCTTGATCAGGTCGACCGTGCTCAATCCGACCGAGCCGGTGGCGCCCAGGATCGTGATGCCGCGCGCGGTGCTGCCCGACATCGTTTTCGATTGACTGACAAGTGTTGCGGTCATTGCTTCACCATACCAGCAGCCCGCGCGTCACGCCGTCTATGCCGCCGCGCGCCAATCCGATCGCACAGGCGAGAACCGCCGCCGCCCAGAACCCATCGAGCCGATCCATGACGCCGCCGTGGCCGGGAACGAGATTGCTCGCATCCTTGGCGCCGAATTGCCGCTTGACCCACGATTCAAACAGATCGCCGAGCTGGGCCGTCACCGACAATAGCAAAGCCAGAACCGCGATCACGTCGCGGCCATGCACTCGAAATGCCGCGGCGACCGCTACCGCCACGACAATCGCGCCGAGCGTGCCCGCCACCGCCCCCGACCATGTTTTTTTCGGGCTGATCGACGGCGCCAGTTTCGGTCCCCCGATGGCGCGTCCGGCAAAATATCCCAGCACGTCGGTAGTCCAGACCACGGCAAACAGCAGCGCGAGCGCAAAAAATCCGTCGGCATCGTCATCGCGTAGCAGCATCGGCGCAAGCAGCATAGTCCCGGAATACGCAATGCCGCCGGTAATCCATAAGCGCCGGCCACGCGGTGCGAAAATCAAGGCCGCGAGCGCGCCGAGCCCAACGAGAAGAAACGCGACAACCGGCCGGTCGCGCCAATCGAGGAGCGCGGCAATCGCGAGCGCGCTGGCGCACGAGGAAAACATCAGCCGATTGCCCGGTCCGGCGACCAGCGTCGTCCACTCCCACAGCACGGCGATTGCCGCAGCGGCCCAAAACACGGCGAATGGCCAGCCGCCGAGATAGGCCGCATAGATCGTCAGCGGCGCCAGCACGGCGGCGGAGATGACGCGCATGGCGAGATTGCTTCGCGGCGCACGTCCTCCGGCGTCAGGGGGACCGGAAGCGATTTCGGCGTCGGGCATGGTTGTCAGGATCCGGTCTTGGCGACCAAGCCGCCGAAGCGACGCTCGCGCTGCTGGTATTCGCGGATCGCGGATTCGAGCGCGGCGCGGTCGAAGTCGGGCCAATAGGTCGGCACAAAGACAAGCTCGCTATAGGCCGACTGCCATAGCAAGAAGTTCGAAAGCCGCTGTTCGCCGCTGGTGCGAATGACCAAATCGGGATCCGGGATGTCGGGCGCGTCAAGCTCCCGCGCGATGCGCTCCATGGTCATGTCGGACGGTTTCAGACGTCCGCGCACGATGTCCTCGGCGATGCGGCGAGCCGCGCGCGTGATTTCCTGGCGCGCGCCGTAATTGAAGGCGACCACCAATGTGAGACCGTCATTGCCCTTGGTGAGTTCTTCCGCCTCGACAAGCAAACGTGCGATGTCGGGATCCAGCCCCTCGCGTTCGCCGATCACGCGTACCCGCACATTGCTCTTGTGCAGTTCGGCCAGATCGTTGCGCACGAAACGTCGCAACAAACCCATCAAATCGCCGATCTCGCTTTCCGGGCGCGACCAGTTTTCCGCGCTGAAGGAAAAGATCGTGATGACCTCGATGCCCATCTCGCCGGCGGCGCGGATGGTTTTGCGCAGCGCCTCGACGCCGCGCCGGTGCCCTTCCGCGCGCGGCAACCCGCGCGCCGCAGCCCACCGCCCGTTGCCGTCCATGATGATGGCGACGTGGCGCGGCACCGCCTCGTATGGCGGCTCTGCGCTTTGCGGGACCTTGGCCTCGGGCATCGCATGGACCTCAGACAGTGAGGATTTCCTTTTCCTTCGTCGAGAGCATGTGATCGATCTCGGCTATCCCGGCGTCCGTCGCCTTCTGGATATCGCCGGAGAAATGGTCGTGATCGTCCTTGCTGATCTTGTGGTCTTTTTCGAGCCGTTTGACCGCGTCCATGGCGTCGCGCCGAACATGGCGCACGGCCACGCGCGCGGTTTCAGCGTATTTGTGCGCAACCTTCACAAGTTCCTTGCGCCGGTCCTCGTTGAGCTCGGGAATGCGCAGACGAATGACCTGACCCTCGGTCGAGGGTGACAGGCCGAGATTGGAATTGACGATAGCTTTTTCCACCGCATGCACCTGCGAGCGGTCCCACACATTGACCGAGATCATGCGCGGCTCGGGCACGCTGACGGTCGCCACCTGAACGAGCGGCATCTGCGTGCCGTAGGCTTCGACCATGACCGGATCGAGCATATGGGCGGATGCCCTGCCCGTGCGCAGGCCGGACAATTCCGTTTTTAATACGCCGCTCGCGCCCTGCATGCGGCGCTTGATGTCGTTGATATCGTGCGTTTCGTTTGCCATGGCGGTTCCTCAAACACGACGCCTTTGCCTTAAAAATGCGAACCGTGCTTCTTGTTGCGAGCGCGCGCTTTAAGCGCGTTGCACTATTCGACCACCGTTGCGCGTCCCTTGCCCCGCAGAACGCCCTCGATTGCACCCTTATCGGCGATCGAGAACACGATGATAGGCATGTGGTTTTCCCGGGCAAGCGCGAAGGCAGTCGAATCCATCACGCGTAAATCCTTCTCGATCGCCTCCTGATGACCGATGCGCTCGTAGCGCTTGGCCTTCGGGTCTTTCTTGGGATCGGCGCTATAGACTCCATCGACATTGGTGGCCTTGAGAACGGCATGCGCGTCGAGTTCCGCCGCGCGCAGAACCGCGGTCGTGTCGGTCGTAAAGAACGGATTGCCGGTCCCCGCGGCGAGCAGAACGACGCGGCCCTTGGCCAGATTTTTCACGGCGCGTTTGCGGTTATAGGTCTCGCATACCGCCGGCATCGCCAGCGCCGACAGCGTGCGCGCCTCGCAACCCGAGCGCTCGATCGCGGCCTCCAGCACCAGGCAATTCATGACCGTCGCCAGCATGCCCATGGTGTCGCCGACGGTGCGCGGCACGCCCTGCGCCGAGACTTCGACGCCGCGAAAGATGTTGCCGCCGCCGACAACAACGCCAAGCTCGACGCCGAGTTTTGCTGACGCCGCGAGATCGAGCGCGAGCCGCTCCACCATCGTCTGGTCGATGCCATAACCTTGCGTGCCGGTGAGAGCTTCACCGGATAATTTGACGATGACGCGCCGATAGACAGGGTCAGCCATCTCAATCCCCCGCAACCCGCCGTGCGCTCGTACGGTCCGCTCGCCCGCTCAACTCTGACCGGCGGCGGCCGCGACCTCGGCGGCGAAATCGGTTTCCTGCTTCTCGATACCCTCGCCGAGCGCGTAGCGCACGAACCCGGTGATCTTGATCGGCGCGCCGACCGTGCCTTCGGCTTCCTTCACCGCCTGCGCGACGCGCTTTTTGTCGTCGAAGATAAAGGGCTGCTCGAGCAGGCACGCTTCCTTGTAGAAGGTCTTCAACCCGGACTCGACGATTCTGTCGATCACGTTGTCCGGCTTGCCCTGCTGCCGAAATTTATCGGCCATGATGTCCTTTTCGCGCTTGACGATCGCGGGATCGAGGCTCGCCTGATCGAGCGCCTGCGGATTAGCCGACGCCACATGCATCGCAAGCTGGCGGCCGAGGCTGACAAGCTCGTCGGCTTTCCCCGCCGACTCCAGCGCCACCAGCACGCCAATGCGGCCGAGACCCTCGCTCACCGAATTATGCACGTAGGAGCCGATCGCGCCCTTGCCGACGGAGAGCATGGCGGCACGGCGCAGCGTCATGTGCTCGCCGACTTTGGCGATCGTATCGGTAATCGCTTCCGCAACCGTGATGGCGCCGACCTTGGCGGCCTTGATCTTTTCCACGTCGGTGCCGGTCGAGAGCGCGACATTCGCGATCATCGCAACCAGGCCCTGGAACAGGTCATTGCGCGCGACGAAATCGGTTTCCGAGTTGACCTCGACCACCACGCCTTTGACGCCGGCAACCTTGACGCCAATGAGCCCCTCGGCCGCGACGCGACCGGCTTTCTTGGCGGCTTTCGAGAGGCCCTTTTTGCGCAGCCAGTCGATCGCGGCCTGCATGTCGCCATCTGTCTCGGCGAGCGCGCCTTTGCAATCCATCATGCCGGCGCCGGTCGACTCGCGCAGTTCCTTCACCATCTGGGCGGTGATATTTGCCATCGCAATCCTTCTTCGTCGCCATCACCTGTTACGAACGGGCCGTGTGTATGCGGCCTATTCGGCCTCGGCGGTCAATTCCTTGGCTTTCGCGATCCAGCCATCGACGCGGCCGGGCAAGCCGACTTCCTCGCCGACATTGTGCGCGGCGGCGGGCGACAGCTCGGCGATCTGCGAGTAATGGAAGATGCCGAGATCGTTGAGCTGCTTTTCGATCGCCGGCGAAATGCCGGGCAGTTTCTTGAGATCGTCGGCGACACCGCGCGGACCGGGCAACGCTTCGAAGCCGAGATCGGCAAGCGCGGGTGCGGTCGGCACCGGTTCCACCATCGGCTTCTCGGCGGCGCCGGTATCCTCGCCGCGCTCGCCTTGCGCGCGCGAAATGCCGTCGATCGCGGCCTTGGCGATCAGGTCGCAATAGAGCGTGACGGCGCGGCTGGCGTCGTCATTGCCGGGAATGGCATAGGTGATGCCAGCCGGATCGGAATTGGTATCGACCACGGCCGCGACCGGGATATTGAGCCGGCGCGCTTCCTTGATGGCGATGTCTTCCTTGTTGGTGTCGATCACGAACAACAAATCCGGCACGCCGCCCATATCCTTGATGCCACCGAGCGAGCGGTCGAGCTTGTCGCGCTCGCGCTGCATGGTGAGGCGCTCTTTCTTGGTGTAGCCCCCCGCCGCCTCGCCCGACGTGAGCATCTCGTCGAGCTTGCGCAGCCGCGAGATCGAGCCGGAAATGGTTTTCCAGTTGGTCAGGGTGCCGCCGAGCCAGCGCGAATTCACATAATACTGCGCCGACTGCTTGGCTGCTTCCTTGATCGCGTCCTGCGCCTGGCGCTTGGTGCCGACGAACAGGATGCGGCCGCCTTTGGCGACAGTGTCGCTCACGGCCTTGAGCGCCTGATGCAGCATCGGCACGGTCTGAGCGAGATCGACGATGTGAATATTGTTGCGGGTGCCGAAGATGTATGAACCCATCTTCGGGTTCCAGCGGTGGGCCTGATGGCCAAAATGCACGCCAGCTTCCAAGAGCTGACGCATGCTGAAGTCGGGGAGCGCCATAATTAATCTTCTCCGGTTGATCCGCCGCGGACGATTGTGAGCCCGTGAGGGGCCACCGGATGGCCTTTTTGACCCATTGTCGGGGCCTAAAGCCGTCGTCCGCGTGAGTGATGTGCGGGGCTTATATAGGCGCTAATTCGGGGACGCAAGGCGCGCTTTCGCGGCCTCCCGTTACCGACTGGCCTACCGCGGCAGATCGTTCGCGGGATGAACCTTTGTCGCGCTGGTGGCGTTACTCCTCCAGAGGGCGCCCGCCAGAGGCCGCGCCGTCCAATCACAATCGGGCGACACGTCGGGGCACCTGTGACAGGAGGCCGCCATGACCGATCACGTACACCGGCACAATCAGCCGATCCACGATGAACTCCATCCCCTCGTCTACAAGACGATGGTCGGGCTGACCGTCTGGCTGGTGGTCTCGATCTGGCTTCTGTTCGGCGGTGGCGGTTACACCGATCTTACCTTTGCCATGGTGACGCTGTTCTTTGTGGTGGTCACCGGCATCCCCGTCCTGATCTGGCTCGCCTGGCGCCGTAACGCCGATCCGAACGACACGCGCACCATGACTGAAGCGTTCCGTGAGTGGCAGGGGCACGACTTCACCACTTGGACCGGCCAGATGAGCGCTCGCGAAGCCGTGACGCAGGTCCTGCTGCCGCTCGCAGCCGTATCGATCGGGATGACGATATTTGGGCTCGTCTATTATTTCGACGTGCCGCACATTGGGTACTAAGAGCTAAAGCGCCTCGACCTGCACCACGCCCGGCACCGCCTTGATGGCGCCGGCAATTTGCGGCGACACCTTGAAGCGGCCGGGCAGCTTGACCTCGACCTCGGTCCCCTCGCTGAGCATCAGCACCACGCTCACCTCGCCGTCGCCGTTTTGCTGCCTGGCGCGGGGGGCTGCTTCCAGCCGCTTGGCAAGACCCTCGATCGGTTTGGCGTCGCGCAGGAACACGCGCAGGCCCTGCTGCAAATTGGCGGCCGCAGAATCGAGCGGCTCGGCCGACTGGATACGCGCGCGCACTTCGTCGCCCTGCACCTCCGCCGACAGGAACAGCAACACCGCTGTTCCGGGTTCGAACAAATCGCGATGTTCGGCGAGCCCTTCCGAGAAGATGACCGCCTCGAAATGACCGGACGGATCTGACAGACCTATAATGCCCATCTTGTTTCCCGTGCGCGTGCGCCGCTCCTGGCGCGAAACGACGGTCGCGGCGACACGGCCGGCGGTGACGCCGTTTTTGACCGCGCGCGAGAACTCGGCCCATGACTGCACGCGCAGCTTTTTCAGCACCGCCGTGTAGTCATCGAGCGGGTGGCCCGAGAGAAAGAAACCGACCGCCTCGTATTCGCGCCGCAGCCGCTCGGCCGGTAGCCACGGCTCGACCGAGGAAAGCGTAATCGGCTCGCGCGTGCCGCCGCCACCGAACAATTCGCTTTGCCCGACCGCGGCGGTGTCGTGCGTGCGCTGCGCGCGCGCCAGAACGGTGTCCATCGCCGGCAGCACGCGCGCGCGATTGGCGTCGAACTCATCGAAGGCGCCGGCGGCGGTGAGACTTTCCAGCACGCGCTTGTTGATGGCGCGCGGATTGACGCGCTCGGCAAAATCGGCGAGGTCCGCGAACGAACGCGGCTCGCGCGCTGCGATGATCGCCTCCACCGCCAGCCGGCCGACGCCCTTGAGGGCCGCCAAAGCATAGATGATGGTGTTGCCGGTCACCTCAAAGGCAACCGACGAGCGATTGATCGAGGGCGGATCGACCTTGATGCCCAGCCGTTCCGCCTCGGCGCGGAATTCGGCGAGCTTGTCGGTATTACCCATGTCGAGCGTCATGGACGCCGCCAGAAATTCGACCGGATAATTCGCCTTCATATAGGCGGTCTGATAGGCGACCAGCGCGTAGGCTGCGGCGTGGCTCTTGTTGAAGCCGTATTCGGCAAAGCGTTCGAGCAGGTCGAAGATGGAGTCCGCCTGATAGCGCTCGACGCCGCGCTCGACCGCGCCCTCGACGAAGCGCTTGCGCTGCGCCTGCATCTCCTTCCTGATTTTCTTGCCCATGGCGCGGCGCAGCAGGTCCGCTTCGCCGAGCGAAAAGCCGGCGAGGATTTGCGCCGCCTGCATCACCTGTTCCTGGTAGATGATGACGCCGAACGTCTCGCGCAGGATCGGCTCGAGATTGGGATGGATGTAATCGGGCTTTTCCATCTCGTGCTTGCGCGCGCAATAGGTCGGGATATTGGCCATCGGGCCCGGGCGATAGAGCGCGACCAGCGCGATGATGTCCTCGAAGCGATCCGGCCGCATGTCGAGCAGCGCCCGCCGCATGCCCGCACTTTCCAGTTGGAACACACCGACCGCTTCCGCGCGTGCCAGCAGGTCGTAGGTTTTGGCGTCGTCGAGCGGAATGGCGGTGAGGTCGATGTCGATGCCGCGCCGCTTCACCAGCGCCACCGCCGTCTGCAACACGGTCAGCGTTTTCAGGCCGAGGAAATCGAATTTGACGAGACCCGCCTGCTCCACCCACTTCATGTTGAACTGTGTGACCGGCATGTCGGATTTCGGATCGCGATAGAGCGGCACCAGATCGGTGAGCGCCCGGTCGCCGATGACGATGCCGGCGGCGTGCGTCGAGGCGTGACGATTGAGCCCTTCGAGTTTCCTGGCGATGTCGAAGGCGCGCTTGATGACCGGGTCGCTGTCGCGCTCGGCTTGCAGCTTCGGCTCGCCTTCGATGGCTTGCGCCAGCGACACCGGCGCGGCCGGATTTTGCGGGATCAGCTTGCACAGCCTGTCGACCTGCCCGTAGGGCATTTGCAGCACGCGGCCGACGTCGCGCAACACGCCGCGCGCCTGCAGGGTGCCGAAGGTGATGATCTGCGCGACCTGATCGCGGCCGTAGCGCTGCTGCACGTAGTCGATGACCTCGCCGCGGCGGTCCTGACAGAAGTCGATGTCGAAGTCCGGCATCGAGACACGTTCCGGATTGAGGAAGCGTTCGAACAGCAGGCCGAACCGCATCGGATCGAGATCGGTGATGGTCAAAGCATAGGCGACCAGCGAGCCGGCGCCCGAGCCGCGGCCCGGTCCGACCGGAATCCCCTCGGATTTCGCCCATTTGATGAAGTCGGCGACGATCAGGAAGTAACCCGAATAATTCATCCGGGTGATGACATCCATCTCGAAGGCAAGCCGCGCGCGGTAGTCCTCCTCGGACATGCCCTGCGACAGGCCGTGGACCTTGAGCCGCCCGGCAAGCCCCTCCTCGGCCTGGCGACGCAGCTCCTCGTTCTCATCGTTCTGCGCATCGATCGCGTTGGCGCCGGCGCCGACCGTGAAGCGCGGCAGGATCGGCTTGCGGGTCTTCGGGCGGAACGAGCAGCGCTCGGCGATCTCGATGGTCGATGCCAGCGCTTCCGGAATATCGGCGAACAGCACCGCCATTTCGGCGCGGGTCTTGAACCGGTGATCCGGGGTGAGTTGCTCGCGATCGGTTTCCGCGATCAGCCGGCCGCCGGCGATGCAGAGCAGCGCGTCGTGGGCTTCGTAATCGTCGGCGGAGGCGAAATACGGCTCGTTGGTCGCGACCAACGGAATGCCCTTGCTGTAGGCAAGATCAATCAGGCCGGCCTCGGCACGACGCTCCTTGTCGATGCCGTGACGTTGCAATTCGATGTAGAGCCGGTCGCCGAACAGCCGCGCCAGCCGGTCGCAACGGGTCGTGGCCAGCGCGGCCTGCTCCGCCGCGATTGCCAGCGAGATCGGCCCCTCCGGGCCGCCGGTCAGCGCAATCAGGTCCTCGGCGGCGCCCTCGAGCCAGTCGAACTTGATGTGTGGGGGCTGGTTGACCGGCGTTTCCAGGAACGCCCGCGAGTTCAGCCGCATCAGGCTGCGGTAGCCGCGTTCGCGCGCGGCCAGCAGCACGATCCGGGTGGGACCTGCGGAGAGCGCGTTGCGCGCATTGGGATCCTGGTCGCCGAAATCGACCGCCAGTTCGCAGCCGACAATCGGCTGGATGCCGTAGCCGGCGAGCTTGTCGGAGAATTCCAGCGCACCAAACATGTTGTCGGTGTCGGTCAATGCCAGCGCCGGCTGGCGGTCCGCCTTGGCGAGTTCGGCGAGCTTCTGGATCTTGATCGAGCCCTTCAGCAGCGAATAGGCCGAGTGGGTGTGGAGATGGACAAATCCGGCATTGGGCATGGTCGCAGGCGGCTTCTCGGGTCTGGGTGCTGGGCTTAGGCGGGGTCGGCTCAAGGGAGCAAAGCCGTCTCGATGGCCGACTCGCGCCGCGATGGTGAGGCCCGCAGCCCCGGCTGTCCACGCCGAACGCCGGTTCCGCGCCCGTCATCCGGCTTTTCCCCAAGCCTCCCCATTTCCAAGCGTGCCCGGCCGAAAGCGTGCCCGGCCGAATCGCCCCCCGCCTAAAGCTGGGTGAACAGCTGCGCCCAGACTGCGACCATCCCGATAAACATCGCCAGCGATGCCAATGCCGCCGCTTCTTCCACGAAAACCTTCAACATACCCGCCTCCCTCATATGGAACATAACAGGAACAATGTTCCTTTTTCGTTCTCAAGAGTCAAGCTGCGGTTGAGGGGGATTTGAAAGAATCCCCCCGGAACAAGGGACTTGGTTAATACACGACCAAACCGAGCCGCTACACAAGCGACGGCCCGTCAGGGCGCGACAAAATGGAGGACGAAGGCGGCTGCGATGCAGGTTGCAATGGCGATCAATCCGCCCCTCAGCCTGTCGGGATAACCCCGAATGTCAGTCCAGCCAGACTCGCCAGCGCGGCAATTTTGACAACGGCCAAAGCCATCGATCCTCCCCGCGGAGCATTCCCGTACCATCCGAATATGCGCAGGCGTGGCGCATTTTCCGGTGGCCTATTGGAACGTCTTTTCGGGCTGCACCGTCAGGCGGATGGCGACCTCGGTCGTACCGTCGAAAACCTCGAGCAGCTGATCGCACAGCAGGCAGTGGAACTCGCCTTCGGCGCCATGGCCGCTTGCCAGTTCGACCCGGCGATATCCAGCGCTGCAATTCGGACAGATGATGTCGGATTTTTTCATGAGACGCACCTTGGTACGCGGGCATTTGGACTCGCCGGGCGTAATCCCGTTCAATAGTAGATGGCTGTCACAATCAAATGACCATCGACGGGTGCCCTGCGCCGGAATAACACCGCGACGCGGGAGTTGGCTTCTCAGTTGGCCTCTCACGCACCCCGACAACACGAACGACGTTGCGTGAGGTTGGCAGTCTTTTGGGAGAATGCTATGCGGTGGTTCCTGACAGTGCTGTTGGCGACGGGCTTGTTCGCAAGCTTCGCTGCGCCGCTAGCGGCGTCACCCGCGGGAGATGGCGCGTTTTGCATCAACGGCTTGATCTATGGC
>DATATS010000176.1:0-25946 GCA_036268675.1 Pseudolabrys sp. | reverse complement strand
GGATAGCGCTCGGCCAGCAGCGCCCGCAGCGCCTTACGCACCGACTTGTGCAAGGCGTAAGCGATGATGGCGGCGAGCGCGAGCAGGATCACCGCCACCACCGGATCGGGCAGCCAGTCCAGCAGATTCTTGATCGTGACGTGCGCCGCCCGGATCGAATCCATGATCGAATCCAAGGTCGAATCCAAGGTCGAATCCATGCGTGCCTTCATACATCGGTGAAACCGGCATGAACACCGCGCACCTCCCTCCGGTCCCGATCTGGACTTGGCCGCGGGGAGGTGGCACAACGCCGCATCTCAACGCCGTTCAATGCGCGGGTCCGATGAAAATGTTCCTGCTCAAAATATTCACCTGGTGGAATTCGCAGACCTTGGGCACCCAGTTCTGGACCTGGATGCACGGCGAGGCGGTCGGTGAGGATGAATTCGGCAATCGCTACTACCGCACTCGCGGCGGCAAAATTGACCGCGCGCTCGGCTTCGAGCGGCGCTGGGTGATCTATAGCGGTTATGCGGAAGCCACCACCGTGCCGCCGTCCTGGCATGGCTGGATCCATCATACCGTCGATACCCCGCCGACGCAGGAAAGCTACACGCAACGTGCCTGGCAAAAACCGCACCGCCCCAACATGACCGGCACGCCCGGCGCTTACCGCCCACCCGGCTCGACGCTTGCCAGCGGCCGGCGCCCGAAAGCAACCGGCGATTACAAGGCCTGGAGCCCGGGCGAGCGCTGAACGGGCCGCCCTTCCACCGCCGTATTCCCCGTGTTAACCGGGCACGCCTTGGGCGAGGCAGGACCGTGCTCGACCGCAGGCGGAAAAGCCCTGAGTTCATGGCACGACCTTCGCTCAAATCCTTTTGCATCGGCTCGGCCGCGCTGTTGACGGCACTGGTTCTCGCAATGCCGGCAGGCGCTCAGTTCGGCTCGATCTTTCGCGACGATCCGCCGCGCCCGCCCGCCAATGTGCCGGGCGGACAGGTGCCGCCGCCGGACGATGATCAGCCGCCGCCCCAGCAGAGCTTCCCGCGCCAGCCGCCGGACAACGTGCCAAACCAAGACCGACCGCCGGCGCAGCCGCTGCAGGCGCCCATGAGCCTGCCGCCTTCGAGCCGCCCGGGCGGCGGCACGATCCAGTCGCAGCCGCTGGCGCCGCCGCCGGGATCGGCGCCAAGCCAGCCAAGCCAGCCAAGTCAGCCAAGTCAGGCAAACTCGCCGCAGCAACGGCCGGGCAGCGCCGCGGCGCCGATCCAGACCTTGCCTGGCTTGCCGCCCGGCCAGCGCCAGCCGCGCCCGACACCACCACAGCAGGCCGACACCGCGCCGCACCCCGAAGACGAAGTCGTGGTCGAGCCGCCGCCGCAGCGCATCACCAATCCGACCGCGGTCTTTTCCGGTCTCGACAAGATCACCGGCCGCATCATCCGCTTCGACGTTGCCGTCAACGAGACCGTGCAATTCGGCGCCCTGCAAGTGACGCCGCGCGTCTGCTACTCGCGACCGCCGACCGAGACACCGAACACAGATGCGTTCGTCGAGGTCGACGAAGTGACGCTGGAAGGCAAGATCAGACGCATCTTCACCGGCTGGATGTTTGCGGCGAGCCCCGGCCTGCACGCGGTCGAACATCCGATTTACGATGTATGGCTGACCGACTGCAAAGGCGGCGAACAGCCGTCGGTCGCGGAAGCCCCCGCCGAGCCTCCAAAGGCGAACCCTGCAAAGCGGCCGGCGCACGTTGCCCCGAAGCGGCCCGCTTCGCGCACCGACCAGCGTGGCTTTCTGCCGGCGCTGCGTTAGGCGTCACGCCCGATAATGTCGAGCGCTTCATCGCCGCTGACCGGGCGGTCGAGCGCAAGCGCCGCGAAGTCGGCTTCTCCGACGATCGCTTCCTCAAGCAGCTTGTGATAGCGCCGCTTGGGCACTTCATAGGCGCCGAATGTTTTCAGGTGGTCGGTGACAAATTGGGTGTCGAGCAGTCTGTATCCGCCCATTTTCAGACGCGCGACCAGATGCACCAGCGCAATTTTTGAGGCGTCGCGCGCGCGGTGGAACATGCTCTCGCCGAAGAACGCGCGGCCGAGCGACACGCCGTAGAGGCCGCCCACCAGTTCGCTCCCGTCATAGACCTCGACCGAATGGCAATGGCCGGCCTCGTAAAGCGAGCGGTAGATGCGCCGGATGCGCACATTGATCCAGGTGCGGGCGCGATCATGCTGGGGCTCGGCGCAGCCGTCCACCACCGCATCGAAATTGGCGTTGATCCGCACGCTGAACGCAGTCCTGCGCACGGTGCGCGCAAGACGAGCGGGCACGTGGAATCCGGCGAGCGGTATGATGCCGCGCTGTTCCGGTTCGATCCAGTAAAGCGCCGGATCGTCGGCGCTCTCCGCCATGGGAAAAATGCCGCAGGCATAGGCCTTGAGCAGGACCTCCGGCGTGATCTCGATGAATGTCTCGCGGTTGGCCATGCGCGGTTCGATGTGGGGCGGTGACGGATGTATTTTAGACGCGGGAACCGCCGCTGAGGAGGGGTGGACTTAACCGGTCAATTACCATTACGGAGCTAAATTAGTGAAACATTGAACGAACTGACCCGATAAGCATTCTATGACGCGATGCCCGCAAGCGAATCGGGATGGAACCGGAGTGAGGCCGAAGCCAACATGGTAATGCGGCGTACCAGCGTCTTATTGGTCGAGGACGAGGTCCTCATCAGCGATCTTGTCGCCGACGCCCTGGGCGAACACGGCTTCGCGGTGCATGCGGTATCCGACGGCGAGTCGGCTTTGCGTTATCTGGAATCCGGCGCCGACGTGGACGTGCTGTTCACCGACATCGATCTGACCGGCAAGATGGACGGCTCAATGCTGGCGGAACACGCGCGCGCGCGGCGTCCCGATTTGCCGATCGTCTATTGTTCGGGGCGCTATTCGCCGTCCGCGCTGTCCCCGCCGGTGTCGCGCTCGATTTTCGTGCGCAAGCCTTATAACCCCGCCGACCTGTGCACGCTGCTCTCGCGGCTTACCAACGCCACCGAGCATTGACGCGGGCAGGCGGCCAGACCTAGCAACGCGTGATCGTGATTTGACGGGTGCCGCCATCTTCCGATGGCACCGTGACGGTGTCGCGGCTGTAATGGCAAGTCAGACTGAGTTTCGGCGCAACCACCGGAGTCATCGGTAGCGGCGCCGATGCCACGCTAACAGGCGTTACAAGTTCGCCAAGCGAATAGGCTTCGACCGCTCCACCATAGGGCCAGAGGCCATGGCGATGGTGGGATCCATGAAAATGGTGTGCGGCGGATGCAGCCCCAGCCGGGATCAGAAGCGCTGCTGCAACGGCGAGCGCGGCAGCCAAGCCCAAGTTCGTTCTGCCCAAGTCCGTTCTGCACAAGCCCGTTCTTTTGCTCATCGCGCGGCCTCCGTCCGGCAGGACATCATCTCCGGCCAGCGAGGCTACAACAACCGCCAGTTTTAGTTCAAACGCTAAATGTCAGTCGTCCATCCCGCCTTTGGCGAGGAACTGCTCGAGCCAATGGATGTGGTAGTTGCCGTCGATAATGTCTTTCTCACGCACCAACGCGCGAAACAAAGGCAGCGTGGTTTCGATGCCGTCCACCACAACTTCGTCGAGCGCGCGCTTGAGCCGCATCAGGCATTCTTGCCGCGTCTTGCCGTAAACGATCATCTTGCCGACGAGTGAATCGTAATAAGGCGGGATGGTGTAGCCCTCATAGACCGCGGAATCGATGCGCACGCCGAGGCCGCCGGGCGGATGGTAGTGAAGGATCTTTCCGGGCGAGGGCCGGAACGACACCGGATTTTCCGCATTGATGCGGCATTCGATGG
The DNA here is from genome assembly GCA_036268675.1 of Pseudolabrys sp. Taxonomy (GTDB): domain Bacteria; phylum Pseudomonadota; class Alphaproteobacteria; order Rhizobiales; family Xanthobacteraceae; genus Pseudolabrys. The sequence goes on along the minus strand of DATATS010000176.1, from coordinate 22,092 downwards.
CGTGGCCGCGGAACGTGATGTCGCTCTGCTTCAGTGTCAACTCGTGGCCGGCGGCGACGCGGATTTGCTCGAAAATAAGATCGATGTCCGTGATCATTTCGGTCACCGGATGCTCGACCTGGATGCGCGTGTTCATCTCGATGAAATAGAACTCGTTGTCCTCGTACAGGAACTCAACGGTGCCGACGCCGAGATAGGAAATTTCACGCATGGCCTTGGCGACCGTCTCGCCAATTTTGTCGCGCGCGGCGACGTTGAGCGCAGGCGAGGGGCTTTCCTCCAGCACTTTCTGGTGGCGCCGCTGCAACGAGCAGTCGCGTTCGCCGAGGTGGATAGCCTTGCCCTTGCCGTCGCCCAGAACCTGAATTTCGATATGGCGCGGCTTGGTGAGATATTTCTCGATATAGACCGCGTCGTCGCCGAAGGCGGCCTTGGCCTCGATGCGCGCGGTCGATAGCGCGCTGGAAAGTTCATCGGCCGAGCGCGCGACCTTCATGCCGCGCCCGCCGCCGCCCGCGGCAGCCTTGATGAGCACCGGATAGCCGATTTCGTTGGCGATTTTCGTCGCCTGCGCATCGGAAGTGACGCCGCCGTCGGAGCCCGGCACCACCGGGATGCCGAGGCGCTTGGCGGTGCGCTTCGCCTCGATCTTGTCACCCATGATGCGGATGTGTTCGGGCTTGGGGCCGATGAAATGCACGCCGTGGTCGGCGAGGATTTCGGCAAAGCGCGCATTCTCCGACAAAAATCCGTAGCCGGGATGCACGGCGTCGGCGCCGGTGATCTCGCAGGCCGAAAGAATGGCCGGGATATTCAGGTAGCTGTCTTTGGCGGCCGGCGGGCCGATGCACACGCTCTCGTCGGCGAAGCGCACATGCATGGCGTCGGCGTCGGCGGTCGAATGCACCGCGACCGTCGGGATGCCGAGCTCCTTGCAGGCGCGCAAGACGCGGAGCGCGATCTCGCCGCGATTGGCGATCAGGATTTTATCGAACATCTGCTCGCCGTTGCCGCGTCACTCGATAATCACCAGCGGCTGACCGAACTCGACCGGCTGGCCGTCCTCGAACAGAACCTGCATCACAGTGCCGGCGCGCGGGGCCGGAATCTGGTTCATGGTTTTCATCGCCTCGATGATCAGCAGCGTGTCGCCGGATTTCACGCGGGTGCCGATTTCGATGAACGGTTTCGCGCCCGGTTCCGGCGATCCGTAAGCGGTGCCGACCATGGGCGAGATCACCACGCCTGGGTGCTTTGCCGGATCGATCGACTTTGACGAGGATTCGCCGATCGGCTGCGGTATCGGCGCGGCAGGCGCGCGCGATGCGACGGCTGCAACCGGTGCGGCGTTGCGCGCGACGCGCACGCGCATGCCCTCGCGTTCGATCTCGATTTCGGTCAGGCCGGTTTCGTCCAGAAGCTTGGTGAGCTCCTGGATCAGCGCGTGGTCGACCAGCGGGGCTTTCGGCGGTTTAGCCATCGTTCAAATTCAGCTTTTTTCTTTCGCGCCGACAAAGCCGGCGACGCCGGCGATGGCCAGCGCATAGCCCTCGATGCCGAAGCCGGCAATCACCGCCTTGGCCACTTTCGAGACGTAGGAACCCTGCCGGAAGCTCTCGCGCGCATGAATATTGGTGATGTGAATTTCCACGATCGGCATTTTCAGCATCAACAGCGCGTCCAAGATGGCGATCGAGGTGGTCGTGAAGGCGGCCGGATTGAGAATGAGACCGGCTGCTTTCTCGAGGAGGGCTTCCTGGATCCAGTTGACCAGCTCGCCTTCCATGTTCGACTGGCGGAACACGAGATTGAGTCCGAACCGTTCGGCGGTGGTGCGGCAAAGATTCTCCACGTCCGCGAGCGTCGAGGTTCCGTACTTTTCCGGCTCGCGGGTGCCGAGCAGATTCAGATTGGGACCGTTAAGAATATAAAGGGTCTGGGCCATGCTCAGGTTCCGGCCGGCGCTCGTTGGTGGCGCCGAATAAACGTGCGCACTTTATAGGTGGACCCGCGGCCAAGGGGAAGCCCGCAGGGCATTTCAGCATTAAAGCGAGACCGCCAGCGTCTCGGCTGCCGCCCAATCCACCACGTCCTTCATCGCCGTTAACCTTCTGCGGCCCGTAGCCATGGCCCTGGTGAAGATGTCGATTTGCCTGTCGGCACTGGTGCCCTTGGAAGCGATCTCGGCCAGGCGCTTGATTTCGCGCTCGCAATCGAGCGCGGCGGCATCCTCGGCGATGAAATCGCGGATCTGGCCGAGCCATTGCGCGGCAGTGAGCGGGGAGCGCGCGAACGGGTCGACGAAGGTTGCGGCGATGCCGTAGCGCTGCGCGTTCCACTTGTTCTCCTGGGTGATGGCGCGTCCGACGCGGTCGAAGCCGGAATTGAGCGCGCGGTCGCGGTCGAGCGCGCGCACCAGGCAGCGGAACAGGGCCGCGATCGCCATCGCGTCGTCGATCTGCGTGCAGCTGTCGGCGACGCGCAATTCGACGGTCGGGTTTCCCAGCGACGGACGCAGCGCCCACCAGATATAGCTCGCGTCGGGAATGATCTTGGCCCAGACCAGCGCCGCGACGAATTCATTGTAGTCGTCGGCGGTGCGGAACAATTCCGGCAGGCCGGTGCGCGGCAATTCGTCATAGGCGGCGAGGCGATATCCGAACAGTCCGGTCAGATGGCCTTGCCAGAATGGCGAGGAGGTCGACAGCGCGAGCAGGAGCGGCAGGAACGGCGTCAGCCGCATGATGAGATTGACGCGCGTGGAAACGTCAGGCACCTCGACATGCACATGCATGCCGCACAGCATGTTGCGATAACCGATCATCTGCAGATCGTCCATGATCGCGCCGTAGCGCGCTTTTGGCGTCACGGTCTGCTCCGGCCAGAACGCCAGCGGGAAAGTGCCCATGGCGGCGAGGCCGAGCTTGTGTTCAGCGGCGGCCTTGCCCAGCGTCTGGCGAAAATGCGCAAGATGCGCGCGCGCTTCGGCAATGCTCGCGCAAGGCGGCGTCGCCACTTCGATCTGGGATTGCAGCATTTCGGTCATCACGCGGTCGCCGAGTTGCTTGCGAGCGGCGCTCAGGAATTTTTTGTCGATGCGGCGCACTGCCCGGCGCGTCTTGGCGTCGAACACGAAATATTCCTCTTCCATCCCGATCGTGTACATGGGCTGCAATAACCGCCCCGGCGTTCGCCGGTTCCCCCGCGCAACCATGTGCCGCTAACGCCGGCTATCCTGTCGCAAAAACGGCCGCCTGGCGATGACGCCGGGCGGCCGCCCAGATGTTTTCGATTAGCAGGCCCCGCAGGGCTGGACAAATATCAGCAGGTCGCCTTTCCGCAGCGCGCGACGTTGACCTTTTCCTGCAGGCCTTCGAGCCCGATCGCGCCGACCACGACATTGTCGCCGATCACATAACTCGGCGTCCCATTGAGGCCGAGATCTTGGGCAAGCTTCATGTCCTGATTCAGGGTCTTGTCGACCTCGGGGCCTTTCATGTCCTTCTCGATCCGGGCCATATCCATGCCGACCTCTTTTGCCACCTCGAGCGCGCGTGCGCCGTCGGCATGACCGCGGCCGCCGAGCAGCTTCTGGTGGAATTCGAGATATTTCTTGCCGGTCGGATCCTGCATGCGCACGGCCACCGCCACGCGCGCGGCCTCGACCGAGCCGGGGCCAAGCACCGGGAATTCCTTGAGCACGATCTTGAGCTTGGAATCGTCCTTGAGCAGCGTGAGCATATCGCTCATGGCGCGCTTGCAGTAGCCGCAGTTGTAATCGAAGAACTCGACGAAGGTGACATTTCCCTTCGGGTTGCCGAGCGTGACCTGATCGGGCGAGGAGAACAGCGCCTGCGCATGCTGCTTGACCGCGGCTTTGTGATTCTCTTCTTCAGCCGCGGTCTGACGCTTCTCCAGTTCGCTCATCGCCTCCTGCAACACCTCCGGATGCGCAACCAGATATTGGTGCACGATGGCCTCGATCGACGTGCGCTGGGCGGGCGAGAAATCCTGTGCGCGTGCGATTTGCGGTATTGCGAGGGCCAGCAACGCGGCACAGACGGCTGCGATCAGGCGCGGGCTCGATGTCATTGCTTTGATCCTTGTTGTGAGCATCAGTTTTTCTTGGTCATCTTGACGTTGACGATATCGTCGGCTTGCACCCAGGCCGGCGAGCCGACGGGCAATCGGGTTTTGGCGCGCGAGGCCAATTGCCGCGCGGTCATATAGTCGCCGCGTGTGAAGGCTGCCTGGGCGGCGGCGAGGTCGGCCTTGGCCAGATCGCCCTTGCGGCCATAGGCCATGGCGAGCTGGGCGTAGCCATCGGGCGCTTCAGGTTCGCGCCGGATAGCGCCGCGCAGCATGGCAATGGCTTCGTCGGCAACGGCCTTGTTGTTGGTGGCAACGAGCGCCTGACCGAGCAGCATTTCGATCAGCGGCGCATGGTTCGAAAGCGCGACGGCGCGGCGCAGCGGCGCCACCGCTTCGCTCGCATGGCCGCCTTCCAGCAGCGCCTGACCCTTAAGTTCATCGAAATAAGGATTGTTCGGCTCGCTCTGGATCAGCCCGTCGATCTGCGAAATCGCCGCGCGTAAATCGGCGTGCCGATAGGTAGAGATCGCGCGCGCATAGCGCGCCGGCAGGCTTCGATTGCTGAGCGGGTAGCGGCGATAGACCGTATCGGGGCGCTCCAGGAAGCCGGATAGTTTCGCTCGCATCAAATCGTGACGCATTTGCAGTTCGGGCGAGTCCTTGACGTTGAAATAAGGACTCGACTTGGCCATGACCTCGAGTGCGGCCACGCGGTCGGGCGGCAGCGGGTGGCTTTGCAGGTAGGGATCGGCCTTGCTCAGGCCGTAAAGATTTTCGTCGCTCAACCGCTTGAACAATTCCAGCATGCCGCGCGCCGACTGGTGGGTGGCGGTGAGAAATTTGACGCCGGCGTGGTCGGCCTGGTCTTCCTGGGTGCGCACGTAAGCAAGCAGCGAGCGCTGCACCGTCATTTGCGGCGCCAGGATTGCGCCGCCGCCGATACTGGCGTTGTTGCCCGATCTCGCGCCGGCCACCATGGCGCCGACGCCAAGCAGCATGCCGATGACCGACTGGGTTTGCGCCTGGGCGAGCTTCTCACGCAGGCGGATCAGATGGCCGTCCGCCAAATGGCCGGTTTCGTGCGCGAACACGCCGATCACCTCGTTCGGCGTTTTGGATTCGAACAGCGCGCCGGCATTGATGAAGATGTGGCGGCCGTCCATGACGAAGGCGTTGAACGAGCGATCGTTCAGGATGACAACTTTGATGTTTTGCTGGGCGAGACCGGCGGCTTTCAGGATCGGCGTTGCGTAATCGCGCATCAATTGCTCGATCTCGGTATCGCGGATCACGGGCAATCCGCGTGTCGCCCGTTCCTGCGCGCGAGCCGGAGTCGCAGCCGGACCGCCGCCCGCCGCAGCGGCAACGGCGATGGCCGTAACGAGCGCCAGCACGCGGGATGCTGGCGCGCCTCGCCGCACCCTGATAGGTGTCCCGTGATTGGTCATGCCGATCGATGCCACGACTTTAAAGTGCGCGTGAACCTAATGACGGTGCCGGAGGCGGTCAACGCGGCTTGCGATCACGTCTGGTTCATGGAAAACGCAATGCCGACGAAGCCGGCAAGCAAGCCGGGGAATGCGGCAACAGCGGGGCGGCGCCGCTAAACCGGCAAAAAACGCATGCTTGAGGCGGCAAAACACCTGGTACGACCTTCCCGGCGCAGCGACGTGCCGCCGTTCATCGTCATGGACGTCATGGCGGCGGCGGCGCGAATCGAGGCTACGGGCGCCCACGTCGTGCATATGGAAGTGGGCCAGCCGGCGGCGTCGGCGCCTGCGACCGCGACCGCCGCGGCGCAAGCTGCGTTGGCCCGGGGACGCGTCGGCTATACCGGAAGCCTCGGTATCCCTTCATTGCGAGCGCGCATCGCGCAGCATTACCGCGACACATACGATCTCACGCTCGATCCGGAGCGCGTGGTGGTGACCACGGGCTCCTCGGGCGGTATCGTGCTCGCGCTCCTTGCACTGTTCGAGCCGGGCGACCGGGTGGCGCTGGCCAATCCGGGCTATCCGCCGTACCGGCACGTTCTCACCGCGCTTGGCTGCGAGCCGGTGCTGATCGAAATTTCCGAACAAACGCGCTGGGCGCTATCGCCCGAGGCGCTGATCGCCGAGCACAAGCGCAAGGCGCTTGCCGGCGTGGTGGTTGCCAGTCCGGCCAATCCGACCGGCACCATGATGGATGCCGAGGCGCTGGCGCGGCTGATTTCGGCTGCCGAAGCCGAAGGCATCAAGGTGATTTCGGACGAAATCTATCACGGGCTCGATTACGCCTTTGCCGCGGAAAGCGCCGCAAAATTTTCGCAACGCGCGGTCGTCATCAATTCATTCTCGAAGTATTTCTGCATGACCGGCTGGCGCGTCGGCTGGATCGTGGTGCCGGACAATCTGGTGCGCACCGTCGACCGTCTGCAAGGCAATCTCACGATCTCGGTGCCGACGCTGAGCCAAGTGGCGGCGGAGGCAGCCTTCGACGGCCGCGCCGAGATGGAAACGGTCAAGCACAGTTACGAGGAGAACCGCCGCATTCTCGTCGCCGAATTGCCGAAAGCCGGTCTCGACAAATTCCTTCCCGTCGACGGAGCGTTTTATCTCTACGCGGATATTTCGCGCTTCTCGAACGACAGCCTGGATTTCGCCAAACGGATGCTGGAAGAGGCGCATGTGGCGGCGACCCCCGGCATCGACTTCGATCCGGTCAACGGCAAGCGCTTCCTGCGCTTTTGCTACGCGGGTTCGGCCGACGAGATGCGCGAGGCAGTGGGACGGATCGGAGACTGGCTCAAACGCTGAGTGCGCGCGACGGCGCCCTCAGGGCCTGGTGAAGCGAGCGAGCGCCGGCGCGCCGCTAGAATTCGACGTCCAGTTCAACGACCTCATCCGGCTCGGCCTGCGCTGCCTTCACCCATTCATGCATTGCCGGCATCGCCATTACCGCCTTGCAATAGGCGGCACAATCGCTGTCGAGCTTGACGTCGTAGGTCATGAAACGCGTCACCACCGGCGCAAACATCGCGTCGGCCATGCCCGGTTTGTCGCCGAACAGAAACGGGCCTTTGTTCTTTGCGAGACAATCGCGCCAGATGGACAGGATGCGATCGATATCGGCCTGCGCACCGGCCCAGACCTTGAAGCCGGGATGGTGCGCCTTCAGATTCATCGGCAGCGCTGAGCGCATGTTGGTGAAACCCGAATGCATCTCGCCGCAGATCGAGCGGCAATAGGCGCGCGCGGCTTTCTCTTTCGGCAGCAGGCCGGAGTCCGGCAAGGTCTCGTTGAGATATTGCGCGATCGCCAAGGTGTCCCAGACCTTGATGCCGTCATGGGTGAGGCATGGCACCAGGAACGAGGGCGAGAGCAGCAGCAGTTCGGCGCGGGTCGAGGGATCGTCACTCGCCACCGTCTGCTCGATGAAATCGAGCCCAGCCAGTTTGCACAGCAACCAGCCGCGCAGCGACCAGGAGCCGTAATTCTTGCTGGCAATCGTGAGGGTTGCTTTGTTCGCGGCAGCGCTGGCCATAGGGCGAGAATCGTCCCTGTTCATCATGGCCCGGCAGCCGTAGCTTAGACGAAAGTTCTGAGCGATCAATAGTTTCCCGTACTGCAAAAGAGCATAGGGGCCGTCTTTTCCCCAGGCACGCGCGCAGATAGTTTTATCTCGCAGCGCAGCATGAAATGCTCTAGCCTCCCTGCGCGGTCGCCGGGCCGCCGGGGGATGGATGCTCTATCAGGCCTATCAGGCCCATACGGACATCATGGGAGTTGTGCGCGCTTTCGCGGGCACGGCGGCAAAGTCGGTGGGCGAGCGGCTCAACGGCGCCGCGCGGCCTTCGGCGCTGAGCAATCTCACCGCGGCCTACGAGATGATCGCGCGCGCGCGGCTGACCCACGAGCGTCCGCCCTATGCCATCGACAGCGTCATGGTCGCCAGCCGCGAGGTTGTGGTCAGCGAGGAGGCCGCCGACGTGACGCCGTTCGGCACCTTGCTGCACTTCAAGAAAGACATCGACATGGCGCAGCCGCGCGTGCTGCTGATCGCGCCGCTGTCGGGGCATTTCTCGACGCTGTTGCGCGCGACCGTGCGCACAATGCTGGCCGAGCACGACGTCTACATCACCGACTGGCACAATGCGCGCGATGTGCCGACCGACGCCGGCCGTTTCGGCTTCGATGAATATATCGCGCACCTCATCCGCTTTCTCGAAGCCATAGGCCCGGGCGCGCATCTGGTGGCGGTCTGCCAGCCGTGCGTCGCGGCGCTGGTGGCGGTGAGCGTGATGGCGCAGGGCGGCAATCCGGCGACGCCGCGCTCGATGACGCTGATGGCAGGCCCCATCGACACGCGCGTCAATCCGACCAAGGTCAATGACCTCGCCAAGTCGAAACCGATCGAATGGTTCGAGAAAAATCTGATCGCGACGGTCCCGCATCGCTACGGCGGCGGCGGCCGCAAGGTCTATCCCGGCTTCGTGCAGCTTGCAGCCTTCATGAGCATGAACCTCGATCGCCACGTGAAGGCGCACCGCGAGCTTTACGAGAATCTGGCGAACGGCGAAGACGTCAAGGCCGCGCAGACCAAGGCCTTCTACGATGAATATTTCGCCGTGCTGGATCTGACCGCGGAATTCTATCTGGAGACGGTGAAACTGGTGTTCCAGGAGCACGCGCTGCCGCTCGGCGCGCTCACCTACGAAAATCGAAAGATCGAGCCGTCGGCGATCAGGCGCACGATGTTATTCACTGTCGAGGGCGAGAAGGACGACATCTGTGCGGTCGGGCAGACCTTGGCGGCGCACGAACTGTGTTCAGGCTTGCGCCCCTATCGCAAGCGTCACCACATGCAGGCCGGCGTCGGGCACTATGGCGTGTTCAGCGGCCGCACCTGGCAGAACCAGATCTATCCGATGGTGAAGAACGTCATCTTGCAGAGCGACTGAGCGCGCTCCGCTCGATGCCTTACGGCGGTTGCCGGCGTCTGACGCAGGATTGCCTATGGCATCATAGACTTGCGTTCCCGGTGGTGACACTGTGCCGCCCCGCGGAGAATGCCATGACTACCATTCTGCTCACCCACATCCCCGACATGCGCAAGAACTACTACGGCGAGCGCGCGCTTGCCGAACTGCGCAAATTGGGCGATGTGCGTCTCAACGAGACCGACAAGGTGCTCGATGCCAAGGCGCTGATTGAGGCCGCGCGCGGCTGCCAGATCGTGGTGTCCGACCGCCAGACCCCGGGCCCGGCCGAATTTTTTGCTGCTGCGCCCGACGTCGTCGCTTTCCTGCGGGTCGCCGTCGACATCCGCAACATCGATGTGCAGGCTGCGAGCGCGCAAGGGGTCCTGGTGACCCACGCGACGCCCGGCTTCATCCCGTCAGTGGCCGAAATGGCGATCGGCTTCATGATCGATTGCGGCCGCCACATCACCGAGGCGACCTCAATCTACCGCACCGGCGTCATCCCCGAGGCGCGCATGGGGCGCCAGCTCAAAGGCGCCACGCTCGGCATCATGGGTTATGGCGCGATCGGCGAATATCTGGCGCCGCTCGGGGTGGCGCTCGGCATGACGGTGCTCATCGCCGATCCGTTCAAAAAGATCACGGGGCAGGGGCTCAAGCAGGTGTCGTTCGTGGAATTACTGGCGCAGTCCGATTTCGTCGTCTGTCTCGTCGTCGCCAATGAGAACACCGAGAACCTGATGAACGCCGCGGCGTTCGCGCGCATGAAGCCGTCGGCTTATTTCATCAATCTGTCGCGCGGCAATCTGGTGGACGAGGCAGCGCTCGCTGAAGCGCTTGACGCAAAGCGCATCGCTGGCGCGGCGCTCGACGTCGGCCGCGCGCAAGACCAGAAGCCGTCGATGGCGCTCGCCAAGCGCGCCGACGTGATCGCGACCCCGCACACCGCCGGCCTCACGCCGGAGGCGGCCGAGCATCAGGCGTTCGACACCGTCAACCAGGTGAAGGACCTGCTCGCTGGGCGCATGCCGCCGGGCGCGGCCAACGCGCAGGCCGCCAGCCGCTTGAGCCGCCTGAAACAGGGCCGACTTTGCGCCATCTTTAATTTTCGCCGCCGCGTCCTACATCTGGGGCCGTAGCAACCCCATCCCAGAGCCAGTCATGCTCGATTTTGCTTCGTCTTCCCCGGTGGAGGACGTGGGCGCGACCTCGCCTCCGCCCAACGCCGAACTGCTCGACGCCTATTCCAATGCCGTCACCGGCGTGGCCGACACCGTCGGCCCGGCGGTGGTGCGGGTGGAGACGCGCGGAGCCAACGGCCGCTCCGGCGGCGTCGGCTCCGGTGTCGTCATCGCGCCAGACGGCCTGGTGCTCACCAATTGTCACGTCGTGGACGGCGCCAAGGACATACGGCTGCTCGACACCGAAGGCCGCGTCATGGAAGCGCGCAAGCTCGGCGTCGATGCCGACACCGATTTGGCGCTGCTGCGCGCGGGTTCGGTTCGCGATCTCACCAGCGCGCGGCTGGGCGATTCCAAGGCACTCAGGCGCGGCCAGCTTGTGGTCGCCATCGGCAATCCGCTCGGCTTTGAATCGACCGTCACCGCCGGCGTCATTTCGGCGCTCGGGCGCTCATTGCGCTCGAAAAACGGTCGGCTGATCGAGGATGTGATCCAGACCGATGCGGCCTTGAACCCCGGCAATTCCGGCGGGCCGCTGGTGTCCTCGCGCGGCGAGGTGATCGGCATCAACACGGCGGTCATCATGGGCGCGCAGGGTATCTGCTTTGCGGTCGCTTCGAACACCGCGCAATTCGTGCTGAGCGAACTGATCCAGCACGGCCGCGTGCGGCGCGGCTTCATCGGCGTGTCGGGCCAGACCGCGGCGGTGCCGCGCCGGCAAGCGCGCAATGCCGATATCGACAACGCCTCCGGCGCGATGGTGACGGCGCTCGAACCCAAGGCGCCGGCGGCGCTCGCCGGCTTGATGACCCTCGACACCATCGTGCGGGCGGACGGCGAGAGCGTGACTGGCGTCGACGATCTGATCCGGCTGCTGAATGCCGAACGTATCGGCAAGACGATTGCAATCGACGTGCTGCGCCGGGGTACGTTGCGCACATTCGACGTGACGCCGCTGGAACGTCCGGCGGCGAACGCCGCTTAAGGCCTAGCCTTTGCTCTTGAGCGAATTGTAGAGGTCGAGCGCCTCTTTCGGCTTGGCGTTCTTGTGCACCACCGCGTTGACGGCGGCGATCATGGCCTTGGGCGCCTCCGACTGGAAAATATTGCGGCCCATGTCGACGCCGGTTGCCCCCTGCTGCACGGCGTTGTAGGCCATCGTGAGCGCCTCGAGCTCGGGCAGCTTCTTGCCGCCGGCCATCACGATCGGCACCGGGCAGGATGACGTGACCGTCTCGAAGCCGTCCTCGACATAATAGGTCTTCACGTATTGTGCGCCCAGTTCGGCGATGATGCGGCAGGCGAGCCGGAAATACTGCGCGTCGCGCGTCATTGATTTGCCGACGGCGGTAACGCCCATCACCGGCATGCCGGCGCGCAATCCAGCGTCGACCAGTCGCGTCATATTGTGCACCGAGCGCGTCTCGTGCTCGCCGCCGATGAACACCTGGATGCCGACGCCGGCAGCGTTCAGCCGAACCGCGTCGTCCATGTCCATGGCGATCTGCTCGTCCGATAATTCCTCGCGCAGGATCGACGGGCCGCCGCTGGCGCGCAGCACCATTGGCTTTGTGCAATCGGCCGGGATGACGCTGCGCAAAATTCCGCGCGTGCAGAACAGCGCGTCGCACTGGGGCAGGAGAGGCACGATGGAGAGATCGATGCGCTCCAGCCCCGACGTCGGGCCCTGGAAATAGCCGTGATCGACGGCGAGCATCACCGTGCGCCCTGACGTTGGATTGAACACGCGCGCGAGCCGGTTCCTCATGCCCCAGTCAAGCTGGTGCGAGCCTTTCAGGAAAAATCCGGGCGGCTCTTGCGGCCGGTCGGCCTGATAGCGCTCGCCCGCATTGTCGGCTTCCGGCATGGCTTCGGCTAACCTGGGCTTGCGTTACGGCTTCTTCGGCTCGACGGGCTTTTCGCCGGACTTGGCACCCATGCGCGCCGGCGGCTCATAATTGCCGTGCGCCATGCACTTTTTGATAAAGGCGGCGTGCTTGGCGCCTTTGAGATTCTGACTGTCGGCGCCGATCTTGCAGGTCGCCATCTTTTCCTTGGCCGTGATGGCGAAGGCGGGGTGTGCCAGCAGCAATGCGGGCAGCAAGCTCATGAAGGCGATGGGTCGCAGCATCGTCCGGGGCTCCTTGGTTAGGCCGGGTTTCAGGATAGCGGCTGCGGCGGCGCGCGCCTAGCGCAAGGCCGCGGCGATATTGCCGCCGTCCACGGTGGTGACGTCGGCGGTGGTTTTCAAAGCCAGCGCCTGCGCAAGAAAGGCTTGCGCGACGTCCTCGGCCGTGACTTCGCGCCCGAGCAGGTTGCCCCTCATGTAGGCCTTTTCGGATACCCCGCGCGCCTTCGAGCGCTGCTTGATGAAGTCCGCGGTCAGGATGCCGGAGCGGATGCGGTCGGCGTTGACCGCGTTGGCGCGGATGCCGTCGGCGCCGTAATCGAGCGCGTATTGGCGCACCAGAAACAGCGTCGCCGCCTTCGGCAGGCCGTAGGGGCCGAAATCGGCGCCCGGATTGACCGCCTGTTTCGACACATTGAACAGGAGACAGCCGCCGGTGCCCTGCGCCAGCATGATCTTGACCGCGGACTGCGCGATTGTCTGGTGGGCGAAGAAATTCAGTTCGAAACTTTTGCGTAAGGTCGCCTCGTCAACTTCGCCAATTTTTCCCTGCCAGGCCGCGCCCGCGTTCGACACGGCAATGTCGACGCCGCCGAACGCCGTTACGACTTGCGCAAACGCATCACGCACCGATTGCGCGTTGGTCACGTCGCATTGAACGGCAATCGCACTGCCGCCGATCGATTGCGCGGCGGCCCGCGCTGTCTTCGCGTCAATGTCGAGCAGGGCGACCTCCGCGCCGCTTTTCGCGAACAGCGCGGCGGTGGCGGCTCCGATCGCGCCGCCGGCGCCAGTAATCACCGCCACTTGCCCTGCGAGCGGCAGCGATTTGCGGTTGCCCAGCTTGGCGAGTTCGAGCGGCCAATATTCGCATTCGAACATGTCGGCTTCCGAGATCGAGACAAAGCGGCCGATGGCTTCGGCTCGGGTGATGGTATCGACCGCGGCTTGCGCCACATCGGCGGCGATGCGGGCGTCCTTCGCGCTCGTTCCGAACGCAAACAAGCCAAGCCCCGGTGCCAGCACCACGCGCGGCGTTGGATTGTGCATCGTCGCGCCGGGCCAGCGCTTCCTGTTGCGCGCAAAATAAGATTCGTAGCGCGTGACGAATGTCTTGGCTGCGCTGCCGGCGGCTTTGCCGAAACCGTCGAGCTTGTTCGCCTGCGGCGCCGGCACGATCAGCGGCCATGGTTTGATGCGGATCACGTTGTCGGGCGTGACCACGCCCGCGCGCGCATAGCGCGCGAGGTCCCGGCCGTTGACGAAATTCAGAATGGCCTTGCTCGTGCGGAATTCGACGATCGGTCGGGCATGCGCGTCCTCACCGTGGGCGTCGCGCAGCGTGCACGCGCCGCGCAGGAGCGGCGCCACCTCGTGCGCGTTCGCAACGCGGCTCGGCAATTTCTTGCTGACGAAAACGGCTTTGCGGCCTTTCCGCAGGCGCGCTTCGGCCAGCGTGACGAACGCGATCATGCGCTCATAAGCTTCGCGCGCATCGCCGCCGAAAGTGAAGATCCCGTGCCGGGCGAGGATCAGGCCTTCCACGCCCGGGTTTTTGTCGAACGCGTCGGTCGCCTTCCGCGCGAGGCCGAAACCCGGCATCACATAGGGCACGAAGGCGAGCCGCCCGTCATAGACTTCCGCGCACAGCTCGCGCGCATTTGCCTGATCGATCAGGCTCAGCACCGCGCTGGCGTGCGTGTGGTCGATGAATTTCGCCGGCATGAAGGCGTGCAGCAGCATCTCGACCGACGGTGAGGATGCCTGCGGATCAATCAGATAAGCCCGCTGCGCGCGCGCCATGGCGGCCTCGGACAACGCGACCTTGCTGCGCAACTTGCGCAAAGGATCGAGCCGCACCGCCGGCATGTCCGCCGGCTCGATTCTCGCCATGTCGGCGCCGGAACCCTTGACGCGCAACGCGGCGACCGTTTCGCCGGACAGTTCGCGCGTTTGCGTCTTGAGCGAGGTGTTGCCGCCGCCATGCAGAACCAGCGCGCGGTCGCGGCCGAGCAGGCGCGTCGAATAGATGCGTAGCGCGAAGTCGCGGTCGAAACCGGCCTTGCGGTAGCGAGCGACCGCCGCTCGGGCGTCGCGTTCGATCCAGCCGGACTTCATGTCGCGGCGCTCATCGCAGCGCGTTACTCTTTGTCGCCGAGCAGCCGCTTGCCCCACCAGCCGCGCTTGGGCGTGGCGCTCTCTTCGTTTGCGGTCGAGGAGATCACCGGCGTCGGCGGCGGCAAGGTCGACGATGGCGCAGGCGGCGCGCCCGGGCTTGCGAACGGGGCAGCCTCACGCACGGTCGAACGCCGCCGCGGCTGGCCGTTGTCGCCGCCGCCGGGTGCCTGCACGTCGGACGTCTGTGGAGGCGCCGGCCGTTCGTCTGGCGGCGGCGCAAAGCTGCGTCCCGGCTCGAACGTGGGCGGCCGGTCGAGATCCTCGACGGCATGCTGCAAACCGGGTTCCGGCTCGAGATTGTTACCCGGCGGCATGGGCGCTTCGCCATTGCGGTCGCGCCGGTTGCGGCGTCCGCCGCGGCGTCCGCGCCTGCGGCGCCTGCGTCCTTCGCCGTCGTCGGGCCCGCGCGGCGCGCCGCTATGCGATTGCTGCGGCTGACCGTTGCCGTCTTCGTCGCCGGCGCCGTTATGATCCGCAGAATCCTCCTGCGCGCTTGAGTACTCGGGCGCCGGCGGCGCAAAATCCGTCGCTCCCTCGCGCGGCTCCCGTGGCTCGCCACCGCGTCCGCGTCCCCGTCCGCGCCGGCGCCGCCTGCGGCCGCCATCGGGCCGCGGTTCCTCGCCGGTTTCGGCCGGCGTGGCGTCCGCCACCATCGGCTCCTCGGACGCGTCGGCTGCTGCCTCCGCGTCCGCTTCGGCCTCGATATCCTCCTCGATCACGTCGTCTTCGTCGTCATCGAGCGGCGAGGTGATCATCGGCGCCGCTTCCGCGGCAATGGCCTTGGCCGCCTCCGGCGTATGCACCTGTTCGCCGCGGTCGATGATGAAGCTCACCTGGCCGGTGACCGTCGGGTCGGCCGAAATCGTGATGGCAATGCGGAAGCGCTCTTCCAGGGCGCGCAAATGCGCGCGCTTGTGGTTGAGCACATAGAGCGCCACTTCCGAGCGCGTGCGCACGATCAGGCTATGGGTGGCGCCCTTGATCAGCATTTCCTCGAGCGCGCGCAGCAATTGCAGCGCTACCGACGAGACCGAGCGCACATGGCCGGAGCCTCCGCACACCGGGCATTTTTCCGTCGAGCTTTCCAGCACCGAGGAGCGGATGCGCTGGCGCGACATCTCCAACAGGCCGAAATGCGAAATGCGGCCGACCTGGATGCGCGCGCGGTCGTTCTTGAGCGCGTCTTTCATGCGCCGCTCGACGGTGCGGTTGTTGCGCATCTCGTCCATGTCGATGAAGTCGATGACGATCAGCCCGGCCAGATCGCGCAGGCGCAACTGCCGGGCGATTTCTTCGGCGGCCTCGCCATTGGTCTTGAGCGCCGTGTCTTCGATGTGGTGCTCGCGCGTGGCGCGGCCTGAGTTTACGTCGATCGCCACCAGCGCTTCGGCCTGGTTGATCACGATATAGCCGCCCGAGCGCAGTTGTACGATCGGCGAGAACATGGCGTCGAGCTGGCTCTCGATGCCGTAGCGCGTGAAGATCGGCTGCACATCCTTGTAGAGCTTCACGTGCTTGACGTGGCTCGGCATCAGCATACGCATGAACTCGCGGGATTCCCTGTAGCCTTGCTCGCCGGCGACCACGATCTCATCGATGTCCTTCGAATAGAGGTCGCGGATCGAGCGCTTGGCGAGCGAGCCCTCCTCGTAAACAAGCTTGGGGGCGGTGGACTTGAGGGTGAGGTCGCGCACCGTTTCCCAAAGCCGCAGCAGATATTCGAAATCGCGTTTGACTTCCGTTTTGGTGCGGCTGGCGCCCGCCGTGCGCAGGATCACGCCCATGCCCTGTGGCACTTCGAGTTCGCCGGCTATTTCTTTCAGCCGGCTGCGGTCCTCGCCGCTGGTGATCTTGCGCGAAATGCCGCCACCGCGCGCGGTGTTGGGCATCAGCACCGAATATCGGCCTGCGAGTGACAGATAGGTTGTCAGCGCGGCGCCCTTGCTCCCGCGCTCTTCCTTGACGACTTGCACCAGCATTACCTGCCGGCGCTTGATGACTTCCTGGATCTTGTACTGGCGGCGGAAGCGCGGCATGCGCTCCTGCACTTCCTCAAGTGCGTCGGCGCCGCCGACGGATTCGACGGTTTCCTCTTCGGCATGATCTTCGCCGGCAGGACTCTCGCTCGATTGGCCATTGCCATTGCCGTCTTGCGGCTCGCCCGGCTGCGTCTCGCTCTCGGCTGAAGCGGCGTGCTCGTCGTCATGATGCTCGGCGTGCTCGCCGTGATCGTCATGATGCTCATGCTCATCGTGATGAGCATTATCGTCATCATGATGGGCGTGTTCGCCATCGCCGGCCGCCGCGTTTGGCTCGGTGGCATCCTCGCTGGCGTGGCTCTCCGCCGCTTCGGGGGCGTGCTCATGCGCTGTAAAATCGTGCGACTCCGCCATTGCCTCGGGCATCTGCGCCGTGGCGTCGGCAATCTGTTCGCTCGTTTGCCCGTCCGCGGCGGCATCGCCCGCGGCAACCCCCGACGCCTCCAGCGGTTGCTCCTGACCGGGAAGCGGCTCGCTGCGCCGCGTGTCGCGGCCGCGATTGCGATCGGCTCCGCGATGGCGGTGGCGGCCGCGTCCGCCGCGCCGATTGGCGCGATGCTCGGCGTCGGCGTCGGCGGCGCGGTGGTCGTTCTCTTCCTGGGCGAGCAGCGCCTGCCGGTCGGCGACCGGGATCTGGTAATAGTCGGGGTGGATTTCGGAGAACGCCAGAAAGCCGTGACGGTTGCCGCCGTAATCGACGAACGCCGCCTGCAAAGACGGCTCGACCCGCGTGACTTTGGCGAGATAGATGTTACCGCGAAGCTGCTTGCGGTTGGCGCTTTCGAAGTCGAATTCCTCGACGCGATTGCCGCGCAGGACCACGACCCGGGTTTCCTCCGGGTGGGTTGCGTCGATCAGCATTTTGTCGGCCATAATAAATTCTCACTGGGGCGGGCGCGCGCTCACGCGACAATGTCGCGCGTCGGGGCTGGCCTGCCTGATTGGTGTTGAAGGGATGGGGCGCGTATTCACGCAAGCGTGCGGCGCGGGCCATCGATAAACCCGCCGGCGCGATGAATTCGCGACAGCGATGGACCTTGATTTGCCGTTGCTGCATCAGTTGCAGCATGAATTTGCGACCCGTGCGCTACGGCCGCGCTTATCGAAGCGCTGCCGAGGTTTCTCGTCGCTCACGGTCGAGATGCGGGCGGCCCGCATGGCCACACGCTGATCCGGGTTGTCCTTCACAAGGGTTTCGGCTCGCTTCGCCGTCCGTTCGCCCAACTTCCTCGAGGGGGCGATCCTGGACCGGCGGGCCGGGGCCCGAACGCGGCACAACCGGAACTTTAACCGTCAGCAACCCGATACATACGGCGCTAAACCCGTGCTGGCAAGGGAGCTTATGCAGTTCGGCCACAGCGGCGTGAGGAATAGCCGCATCCGTCAAGTTCCGTTAACCGGAGCGGGTCCTAATAGAGTAAAACACCGCGGAAAAGGGTCAGGATTCGTGACAGTCCGCATAAACACCGTCGCGCTCTTTGGCGCTGCCTTGGGCCTGAGCCTCGCGGCCGGCCTGCCCGCAGGCGCCGCCGAGCCGGCTATTTCGGTCCACACGCTGGCAGCGATTGCAGAATCGATGCCGGTGGCTACCGACGTGCGCGTGGGCGGTGACGACCGCAAAGTCCGATTCGTGGTCGATCTGTCGCGCAAGATCGATCTGGCCGTGTTCACGCTCGCCGATCCCTATCGGGTCGTCGTCGATCTGCCGCAGGTGTCGTTCCAGTTTGCGCCCAAGGCCGGCGATCAAGGCCGCGGACTGGTGAAGGCGTTTCGTTATGGCCTGGTCATGCGCGGCGGCTCGCGCATTGTGCTCGACACCAAGGGTCCGGTGAAAGTGGACAAGGCTTTCGTGCTGGATGCCGCGCAGGGCCAGCCGGCGCGTCTCGTGCTCGATCTGTCGGCTACCGACCGCGCAAGCTTCATGCACAATATGGCGTTGACCGCCCGGCAGGCGCGCGTCGCGGCCGTGCGTAGCGAACTTCCCTCGGCTCATGACAGCGGCGATCCGCGGCCCTTGATCGTGCTCGATCCCGGCCATGGCGGCATCGATACCGGCGCAGTGGCGCCCACCGGGCAGAACGAGAAAGACATCGTGCTCACCTTCGCGCTCCTGCTGCGCGACAAGCTCGAACACACCGGCAAATACCGGGTGGCGATGACGCGCAGCGACGACACCTTCATCCCGCTCGGCGAGCGCGTGAGATTTGCGCGCGCGCAGCAGGCCTCGCTGTTCGTGTCGATTCACGCCGACTTCATCCCGCGCCGCGAAGGCCAGGCCGAGGGCGCCAGCGTCTATACGCTGTCCGACAAGGCCTCCGACGAGGAGGCCGCGAAGCTAGCCGATGTCGAGAACAGGTCCGACGCCATTGCCGGTGTCGATCTGTCGAGCGAGCCTGACGATGTCGCCAACATCCTGATCGATCTCGCCCAGCGCGAGACCAAGACCTTTTCGACGCAATTCGCGCGCACGCTGGTGGGCGAGCTCAAGGCCACCATCCGCATGCATCAGCATCCGCTGAAATCGGCCGGCTTCAAGGTGCTCAAGGATCCGGACGTGCCGTCGGTGCTCCTGGAATTGGGCTATGTGTCGACCAAGGCCGATCTGGTCAATCTGGAGTCGCCGCAGTGGCGCTCCCGCACCGCGGATTCCCTGGTGCAGGCGATCGATACCTTCTTTGCGCCGCGGCTCGCCGGCGCGGGGGCGCGCTGATATGCGTGATTGGCCTCAGTTTCAACATAAAACCTCGCGATTACGAAGGCTTGCCATGGCTCAGGATGACGACAGGACCGCTCGACCATGAAGTTCATCCTGCGCTTTTTCGGGTTCCTGTTCGCGGCCGGCACCATCCTGTTCGTGGTCGGCGTCGCCGCGATGGCGGGTCTGCTCTGGCATTATTCCAAGGACCTGCCGGATTATTCGCAGTTGCAGGACTACGAGCCGCCGGTGATGACGCGGGTGCACGCGGCCGACGGCTCGCTGCTGGCCGAATATGCGCGCGAGCGGCGGTTGTATATTCCCATCCAGGCGGTCCCCAAATTGGTCATTCATGCCTTCCTCGCCGCCGAGGATAAGAACTTCTACGAGCATGGAGGGCTGGATTTTACCGGCATCGCGCGGGCCGCATTCAACTATGTGCAGAACTTCGGCTCCAATCGCCACCCGCAGGGCGCTTCAACCATTACGCAACAAGTTGCCAAGAACTTTTTGTTATCAAACGAGGTTTCCTTCACGCGCAAGATCAAGGAGGCGCTGCTGGCGCTCAAGATCGAGCGCACTTACAACAAGGACAAGATCCTCGAACTGTACCTGAACGAGATCTATCTTGGCCTCGGCGCCTACGGGATTGCCGCTGCCTCACTCGTCTACTTCGACAAATCCGTAAACGAACTCACCGTCGCCGACGCCGCTTATCTCGCGGCGCTGCCGAAGGCCCCCAACAATTATCATCCGTTCCGCCAGCACGAGCGCGCGCTCGAGCGCCGCAACTGGGTCATCGACCAGATGGCAAACGACGGCTTCATCAAGACCGCGCAGGCCGAGGCCGCCAAGCGCCAGCCGCTTGGCGTCACGCAGAAGCCGGTGGGCGCGCATATGTTCTCGGCCGAATATTTTGCCGAGGAAGTGCGGCGCGAACTTTATGACCGCTACGGCGAGAAGAAGCTTTACGAAGGCGGGCTGTCGGTGCGCACGACGCTCGACACCAAGCTGCAAGTGCTGGCGCGCAAGACACTGACCGATGGCCTGGTGCATTTCGATGAAGCGCATGGCTGGCGCGGTCCGGTCACCCAGATCAACATCGCGGGCGACTGGGGCGTGAAGCTTGCCGAGGTCAAGGCGCTCTCCGACGTCGCGCCGTGGCGGCTGGCGGTGGTGCTGGAGACCGGCGACCGCTCGGCGCGCATCGGATTGCAGCCCGGGCGCGAACCGGGCGGCTATGTCAGCAAGGAACGTGACGTCGGCATCGTGCCGCTCGACGACGTGAGGTGGGCCAAGATCAAGGGCCGCGCCCCGTCGAAAGTGAACCAGGTGCTCCAGCCGGGCGATGTGGTCTATGTCTCGCCGGCCAAGCTCAGCGGTCAATATCGTCTGCAACAGGTGCCGGAAGTCTCCGGCGCGATGGTGGTGGAGGACCCCTGGACCGGCCGCGTGCTCGCCATGGTCGGCGGCTTCTCCTACGACCAGAGCCAGTTCAATCGCGCAACGCAGGCGCTGCGCCAGCCCGGTTCCGCGTTCAAGCCGATTGTCTATGCGGCCGCGCTTGACAACGGGTACACGCCGTCGACGCTCGTGCTCGATGCGCCGATCGAGATCGACCAGGGCCCGGGCCTCGACACCTGGAAACCGGAAAATTACGAGGGAAATTTCTTCGGCCCGTCGACGCTGCGGTTCGGTATCGAGCACTCGCGCAACGTGATGACCGTGCGGCTGGCGCAGGATGTCGGCATGCCGCTGATCGCCGATTACGCCAAGCGCTTCGGTGTCTACGACACGTTGCCGCCTTACCTCTCATTCGCACTTGGCGCCGGCGAGACCACGCTGCTGCGCATGGCGACCGCCTACGCCATGATCGACAATGGCGGACGCCGCGTGAAGCCGACGCTGATCGACCGCATCCAGGATCGCTACGGCCACACGGTTTACAAGCACGATGAGCGCGAATGTATCGGCTGCGACGCCAAGAAATGGGCGAACCAGCCGGAGCCGTCTTTGATCGACCGGCGCGAGCAGGTGCTCGATCCGATGACCGCCTATCAAATCACATCGATGATGGAAGGCGTGGTGTTGCGCGGAACCGCGGCCAGCGTTGGCTTTCAGAAGGAAGTCGGCAAACCGATCGCCGGCAAGACCGGCACCACCAGCGACTACAAGGACGCCTGGTTCATCGGCTTCACGCCCGATATCGTGGCCGGCGTCTATATCGGCTACGACAAGCCGCGCACGCTCGGACGCGGCGAAACAGGCGGTGCACTGGCGGCGCCTGTGGTGAAGAATTTCATGAAAGTTGCGCTTGCCGACAAGCCGGCGGTGCCGTTCCGCGTTCCGCCGGGCATCAAGCTCATCCGCGTCGACCTCAAGACCGGCTTGCGAGCCGGTCCGGGAACGGAAAAGGTAATCCTGGAAGCGTTCAAGCCCGGCACCGCGCCGCCCGACAACTATTCGGTGGTCGGCTATGGCGACGCCAATCAGGCGCCCAGCCCGAACGGAAGTCCGCCTGGAGGTCCATCGCGCCAACCCTATTACAGCACGGTGCCGCCCGACAGCGACCGCGCCGTGCGCTCAGGCACCGGCGGACTTTATTGATTCTGTCTCCGCGTGCCGGTTGCGCCGGCGCGCGGGCAACGCTAAATCCCCAAGCCCGAAAACAAAACGCCTGTTAGCGGCGACGGACAATCCCGATGCGCGCGGAAACGCAAAATCTGGTCGAAGAGATCAAGCAGTCGCTCACGCTGCTGAGGAGGCATCTTTGACGTCGACACCGCGACGCGCCGCCTCGCCGAGCTGAACAAAGA
>DATATS010000175.1:0-5413 GCA_036268675.1 Pseudolabrys sp. | reverse complement strand
GACGTGGCGATGATTTCGCGCGCAAACGGGAACAACATGCGTGGACATTCGATCATCAGGATCGCGTTCAGGCTTTCCTGCGGCACGTTCTGGACGCGGAACACGCCGGCATAGATCAGCTCGAAACTGAACATCACGCTGCCGGCCGTTTCCGCCTTGCCGGTGAGCGTGAGCACCACCTCGACGTCGGTCTCCGACAGCGGCGAGGCGTTGACATTGATCTGGATGCCGATCTGCGGCGGCTCGCCGCCTGCCTCGAACGAGCGCGGCGCATTCGGGTTCTCGAATGAGAGATCCTTGATGTATTGCGCCACCACGGTGAGTTGCGGCGGCTGCTCAGGGGTCGGTCCGCCATTCGTCATCGACATGCAATTTTCCTCTCGCGCGGCGGTTGGCTAACACAGGGTCCGGGGGCGAAACAAGGATGCGGGATCGCTAACCATTTCGCTCGTTTTCATGGCGATCGGGCAATGCGGGATCGGGCACCCGATGCCAGTCGTCGGGCGGCAGATCGACCACGCCGTCCGTGCGCGCCGGCGCAGCGCCAAAGCCGAATGCCGCGCTTAACGCCCGCCGCAACGGCGCGAGCAGCAGCAAAAGCCCCACGGCATCGGTTATAAACCCCGGAAGCAGCAACAGAATCCCGGCCAGCAGGACGAGCGCGCCGCTGCTGTCGGCTTGCAGGCTGGTGACGCTGCCCTGGCCCCAGGCGGTGCGGATGCGGGCGATGTGGCTGCCGCCGGCATGACGCAACACCAGCCCGCCGGCGAATGAGGTCGCCAGCAACAGGGCCAGGGCCTGAAGAAACCCGAGCGCCGACGCCACTGCGATGAACGCCGTCAGTTCCGCCAACGGCAAGACCAGCAGCGCCAGCACCAGCCATTTTGCCACATTCATAGCCGCTCTCTGTTCCTGCCGATGTTGGCGACGGCGTCCCAATCGTCTAGGGTTTGTCGGCGAGGCACAATCGCGCCGATCTTCGGGCGCCGGGCCTATGGATTAGCGTCGCCACCAACATACATAATAGCGGTGGAAACTGGCCGCCACACCGCCGATCGGTTCAGGGCCTCGCGCTACCGCTACGGTTACGGAAAGCATGCGAGACGTGTTCGACATCTACACCATCATATTCCTGGCGCTGGCGGTGTTCATCTTCCTGCGGCTGCGTAGCGTGCTGGGCCAGCGCACCGGCCGCGAACGGCCGCCTTACGATCCTTATGCCGCGCGCGAACCGGCGCGGCCGGCAACGGACAAAGTGGTCGCGCTGCCCAACCGGACGCCCGAAGCCGCAGCGCCCAAGCCCGATGTGTCGGCGGCGCCGGCGGAACGCTGGAAGGGATTGGCCACGGCCGGCAGTCCGGTGGCGTCCGGTCTCGACGCCATCGCCGCAGCCGACAGCGACTTTGACGGCCAGCACTTCCTGACCGGCGCGCGCGCGGCCTACGAAATGATCGTGGGCGCCTATGCCGAAGGCGATCGCCGCACCTTGAAAAATCTGCTGTCGCGCGAAGTCTATGACGGCTTCGACAGCGCCATCGCCGAGCGCGAGAAGCGCGGTGACACCGTCGAGAGCCGTTTTGTGTCGATCGACAACGCCGAGGTCACCGCCGCCGAATTGCGCGGCCGCAGTGCGCAGGTGACGGTGCGCTTTTCCTCCCAGCTTGTGTCGGCGACGCGCGACAAGAGCGGCAACGTCATCGACGGCAGCGCGGAAAAAGTGACAGACGTTCACGACATCTGGACGTTCGCCCACGACGTATCGGCGCGCGATCCAAACTGGAAACTGGTCGCCACCGAGGGCGGACACTGATCGCATGCCGTGGTGCCGTCCTCGCGCCGGGAGCTGCCTTGGATTGGCGCTTGTCTTGGTTGCCGCGGCAGGGGCGCAGGCTTTTGCGCACAAGGCTTCAGCGCATAAGGCCTTGGCACACAAGGCACGCGCTTCCGCCCGCAACGACATGCATTTCAGCCACGCCCAGGTCGAGCCGCTGACCTTTGCCGCGCTCGCTGGCTGGAAAAATGACGACCACGCAGCCGCCTTCCAGACGTTCCTGAAAAGCTGCACCGCGATCCTGCAAGGCAGCAAGGCGATGCGCGCAGCGCGGCCGGTCTATGGCGGACTCTATAAAGCATGCGAACACGCAGCCGCTGCCGGTTCCCTCGATCGCAAACAGGCAGGAAAGTTCTTCGAAGATAATTTCAAGCCGGTGCGCATCCTGCCGGAGGTTCACACTTACGGCTATTACACCGGCGCCGACGGCTTCTACACCGGTTACTACGAAGCAGAGGTCGCCGGCTCGCGCGTCAAGACCGCGGAGTTCAACGTTCCGCTCTATAAGGTGCCGGCGAAGTTCGCCGGCAAGAAGAGCACGGTGTTTGCGCAGTTCGACCGCAAGGAAATCGACAACGGTGCGCTGACCGGCAAGGGACTGGAAATCTGCTGGATCAAGAATCCGGTCGACGCCTTCTTTGCGCAAATTCAAGGCTCGACGCGCGTCAAGCTCGACGACGGCGAACTGCTGCGGCTCAATTACATTGCCAGCAACGGCAAGCCCTACACGCCGGTCGGCCGCCTGATGATCGATCAGGGCCTGTGCAAGCCCGAAGACATGTCGATGGACAGGATCCGCGACTACATGGAAGCGAACCCGGCCGAGGGCGAAGCCTTGCGGCTGAAGAACCGCTCTTATGTGTTCTTCAGTGAGACGCCGCTCAAGCCCAACGAAGAGCCGCTCGGCGCGCAAGGCATTCCGCTCACGCCCGGACGCTCACTGGCGGTCGATCCCCATATTCACGTCTACGGCACGCCGATCTGGATCGACGCCAAATTCCCGCTCAAGAGCGAGGTGCCGCAGGACGCCTTCCAGCATCTGATGTTCGCGCAGGACACAGGTTCCGCCATCCGCGGCGCGGCGCGCGCCGACATCTATTTCGGCCACGGCGAGGACGCGCCGCACATCGCCGGCCGCATCAAACAGTTCGGAAAATTCGTCATGCTGGTGCCGCAAGGCGTGGCCGTGACGGGTACCGCATCGTCCTCTTCCGGCGTTCCGGTGCCGAGGCAGCGTCCATCGGCCATCGATGCCGACGCGACGCCGACGAGCTCGCTCGGCACGTCGGCCGCCAAAGCGCAGCCCTGAGGGCCGCAGCATGAGTCGCGATGGCCGGCGGCGCGGACTGACTTACGAAGACCGGGTTCTTTGGACGACCGTCAGCAAGTCCTTCAAGCCATTGCGCACGTCACCTCTCCCGTCGGGAGAGGTCGGATTGCGAAGCAATCCGGGTGAAGGGTTAAGGTCCAGCAATAAGCCCGGACCCCCTCACCCCAGCCCACTTCCAAAAAGGGAGAGGCAGCGCGCCGTTGTTCCGCGCGCGCCGGCAAAATCAGAAGCGCCGCCTCTTGCACCCCCTCTTGCACCTCTTGGCCGCCGCATGAAGCAGCGCGTCGCGCGCGGCAAAGAGGCGATCGGCGGCCGCCTCGATCTGCATGGTTACACACAAGCGCAGGCGCATTCGGCGCTACTTCATTTTCTGAGCAATGCGCATGCTCGCGACGTCCGGCTGGTGCTGGTGATTACGGGCAAAGGGTCGAAAGCATTGGGACGCGGCGGCGAGATGGGCGTATTGCGCCGCCAGGTCCCGCAATGGCTCGGCCTGCCGGAGTTCCGCAGCTTCGTGATCGGCTTCGAGGACGCGCATGTTGCGCATGGCGGCGAAGGCGCGCTTTATGTGCGGGTGCGCAAACTACGATAAGCGGCGCGGCGAAATTCGTGGGGCAACACGACCTGCATGCAGGAGGATGACATGCCCGGACATCCGCATTCCGACAGAGCAAAAGCCGGCGACAAAGACACGGCCGACGAAAACAAAAAACGTCTCGAACGTAAGCTTGAGGAGGGGCTGGAAGGCACTTTTCCCGCCTCCGACCCGGTGTCCGTGAGCGAGCCGGCGCCCGACCACGCGGATGATGAAGTCGCTGAATAAAGCGCGCGGCCGATCTAGAGAATGAACCGGCTGAGATCGGCGTTCTTCGCCAGATCGCCGATATGCTTTTCGACGTAGGACGCGTCGATCCTGACCGTCTCGCCGGATCGGTCGGTGGCGGAAAACGATATCTCGTCGAGCACGCGCTCCATCACCGTCTGTAGCCGGCGTGCGCCGATATTCTCGATCGAGGAGTTCACCGCCACCGCGATGTCGGCCAGCGCGTCGATGGCGTCCTCGGTGAAATCGAGCGTGACGCCTTCGGTCGCCAGCAGCGCGACGTATTGCTTGATGAGCGAAGATTCCGGTTCCGTCAAAATGCGGCGCATGTCGTCGCGCGTGAGCGCGTTGAGTTCGACGCGGATCGGCAGGCGGCCCTGCAGTTCGGGCAACAGGTCCGACGGCTTGGAAATATGAAACGCGCCCGAGGCGATGAACAGAATATGGTCGGTCTTGACCGGGCCATGTTTGGTGGCGACCGTGGTGCCTTCGATCAGCGGCAGCAGGTCGCGCTGCACGCCCTCGCGCGAGACGTCAGCGCCCATGCGGCCCTCGCGTCCGGCGATCTTGTCGATCTCGTCGAGGAACACGATGCCGTTCTGCTCGACCACGCGGATTGATTCTTGCGTGAGCTGGTCGCTGTCGAGCAGCTTGTCGCTCTCCTCGTTGACCAGAATGCTGTGCGAATCCTTCACGGTGACGCGCCGCGGCTTGGCGCGCCCTCCGCCCATCTTGCCGAAAATATCGCCGATATTGATGGCGCCCATCTGCGCGCCGGGCATGCCGGGGATTTCGAACATCGGCATGCCGCCACCGCCCGATTGCACTTCGATTTCGATTTCCTTGTCGTCGATCTCGCCGGCGCGCAGCCGCTTGCGGAAGCTCTCGCGCGTCGCCGGGCTCGATCCCGGGCCGACCAGAGCGTCGAGCACGCGCTCTTCCGCCGCCTGTTCGGCGCGCGCCTGCACGTCCTTGCGCTTTTTCTCGCGCGTGAGCGCGATGGAAATTTCGACCAGATCGCGGATGATCTGCTCGACGTCGCGGCCGACATAGCCGACCTCGGTGAATTTGGTGGCTTCGACCTTGAGGAACGGCGCGCCGGCGAGCCGCGCCAGGCGGCGCGAGATCTCGGTCTTGCCGACGCCGGTCGGCCCGATCATCAGGATATTTTTCGGCAGCACTTCCTCGCGCAGCCTGTCGTCGAGTTGCAGCCTGCGCCAGCGGTTCCTCAAGGCAATGGCGACCGCGCGCTTGGCGTCGTGCTGGCCGACGATGAAGCGGTCCAGTTCGGAAACGATTTCGCGCGGGGAAAAGTCGGTCAACGGATTACTCGTTACGCTTTCAGCGATTCGATGGTGACATTGCGGTTGGTGTAGACGCAGATATCGGCGGCGATATCGAGCGACTTTTTCACGATCTGCTCGGCATC
>DATATS010000174.1:0-19913 GCA_036268675.1 Pseudolabrys sp. | reverse complement strand
CGTCTGCGAACGGCGACCAAGCTTGGCTTCAAGAATGCGAAGTGGATCACCGCCATCGAAGTTACCAACCGCTTTCCGGGCACCTATTGGTCGGATCGCGGTTTCAACTGGTTCGCCGGCATCTAGCGATTATTGGCGCGCCGGCGCGACCGCCCGGTAAATTCGCCACGCCGACGTTTTCTCGACCAAACGATAGAACGGGCTCGCTGCGAACGGATCGCGGCGCCAGGCGCCATCTTCCGGCGTTATGACCGCGACGCTGCAATTGAACTGCGTGACCATCTGCGCGACATCGTCAGCAGTCCCAGCGCCCGCGAACACCCGCTCGAATAGCGCCTCGATTTGGTCCCGTCGCGACTGAGGAAGCGCCGTGAACGGTCCGACCAAAGCGGGGCCGGCATAGCACGAGCGCCGGTTCGCCAGCAGCGCCCACGAAATGTTCACGGGCCATGGCGTCATGTCCTCCAGAAACAAGGGATTATTGGCGACCCGTTCGCGAATGGACGAATGATTACGCACCGCCTGCCAGAGCGCCGGGGTGGCGGCGAAGACTTTCGACAACGCGTTGAAGTTGCCAACCACGTTGCCCTCGATGGTGCTGCCCCCGTCGGGGATTCCGAGCAGCACAAGTGCAAACGCCGGAATAATCGCCATCGAAACCGGCTTTCGAAACAATCCCGACAGGCCGGCCGCGGCGAAAACGATGAGGATCACGACACCGGGCAGCACGGCACGCCATCCGAGATCGTTGTTGTCACCGAGCGTGCTGACCATAAGCCAGGCCGCGCAAAGGCTTACGGCTAGAAGAACAGCAGACGCCAGCACGACATTCTTTGTGTCTGCATCAAGCGCGCGGTTCTTCGCGAAAACGACCAGCGAGACGATGCCGGTGAGATAGATGGCGGGAAATTCAACGATCAGGAAAACGAGCCAGTACGCAGGTAGATTCGCGAAGCCGCCGATTGCATCGGTAATGCTGTCGTCCAGGACCGGGTAAGGCGAGATCGCGATGGGCGCTGCGCCGCCACGCAACTCGGTCATCCGGAATTGGTCATAGAGAAAAGGAGATATCAGTGCGACGGCCAGCAGCGCGGCGACGCCCAGGCAAATCGCAATGCGCCAGCGACGATGCGGCTGCACGCGAACGAGCATCACAAGCGCGACAGGAACGGCGGCGAGCGGAAACACAATACCACCGATCCAGGTGGAGCATTCGAAGCATGCCGCCATCGTCAGCGCCAGAGCGAGCAGCGTCGCGATGCTTTCCCGTTGAGCAAATCGAACAAGAAGAACAATAGCGAGGACGGCGGATGTCGCCGACGCCATATGCTGGGTCGCCCAACTCGTCTGGAACAGCCAGCCGCCGAAGCCGGATTGTTCGCCCGCTATTGCGCTGGCCCAGTCAGCGCCCACAACCCAATTCAGCACCGGACGCATCGAGCCGGCGGCAGCCAGCAACGGAACCAGCAATCCAGCCGACGCACGGCCGCTGAGCCAGGTCGCAAGGCCGATCATCAACGCGAGCGAGGCAAAGGCGGTGAACCAGACAAGGCCAG
This sequence comes from Pseudolabrys sp., assembly GCA_036268675.1. GTDB lineage: Bacteria > Pseudomonadota > Alphaproteobacteria > Rhizobiales > Xanthobacteraceae > Pseudolabrys. The sequence continues at coordinate 18,357 of DATATS010000174.1, read as the reverse complement.
CGTCGGCTTCCCAGCCGCTTACGCCGGCGAGCAGCGACAGTTCGGCAGCGCTGAAGTGCCACAGATAATAATAGGAAAGCCTTGCCGGGTTACCGGACCCGCCGAAGAACGGATCGGCGGGCGGAACGCCAAGGCGCGCCATCTCGTCGATCATTGCAATTTTGGAGTGATCGAAGATGGGCGACGCGAGCGCGACGCCTTCGCTAGAGATCTTCGGCAGCACGGCCGTTGCGACCGCCAGCGCCAACAGCGCAGCCAAAAGCAAGGCAGCGACCGTCGGCCAGCCCGGCATTCGGTCGGCAGAAGCGGAACGCGATATCCGAAGCGTCGCAATCCCGGCGACGGCCGGCACGACAAACACGGCGATGACCGTCGGCCTCGACACGCCGATCATGAAGAACAAGGGCAATGCGAGTGAACTATGAACCGCCCAACCCAGGGCCGGCGCCAACGTCACCGCAAGGGGCCGCGGCACGGCACGCGCCGCGAGCGGAAACCCTATAATGGAGAAAAAGAAAAGCGCGAGACCGGAGCAAATCAGCGCGTTGGCGGTCGAAGCCATTGTAGGAAAATCCGTTGAGACGCTAAAGCATGTGTCCGCTCGACCATAGCATCCCCGGGCAGATCCGCGAGCGACCCGTCAAAAGCGGCTTACCCGCGATTCAGGACAACGGGCTCCAGCTTTCACGCGTCGATGAAATCCTCGGCATAGTGGCAGGCGACGAGCCGCCCGTCGCAGGGGCGCAAAGGCGGGCGTTCGGCGCGGCAGCGATCGGTGACATGCGGACAGCGCGTCGCAAAGACGCAGCCCTGCGGCACGTCGAGCGGCGACGGCGCCTCGCCCTTGACCATCTGCTGCGCGCGGCGCGGTTCGCCAAGCTTCGGGGTCGATGCGAGAAGTGCTTGCGTGTAGGGATGCAACGGCCGATCGAAAATTAAATCCTTCGGGCCCTGCTCCGCCGCAAGCCCGAGATACATGACCAGAACGTCGTGCGCGATGAAGCGCACGACGGCGAGATCGTGAGAAATGAACAGGTAGGCAAGGCCGAATTGCTGCTGAAGATCCATCAGCAGATTGAGCACCTGCGCCTGAACCGACACATCGAGCGCCGACACCGGCTCGTCAGCGACGACTAGTTTGGGCTGCAACATCAGCGCGCGGGCTATGGCAATGCGTTGACGCTGGCCGCCGGAAAACATGTGCGGATAGCGCCTTGCGTGTTCCACGCCTAGCCCGACGCGCGCCATCATCGCGCGCACCTCCCGGCGCCGCTCTGCCTTGGCGAGACTTGTGTTGATGACAAGCGGCTCTTCAAGGATAGCGCCGATCTTCTTGCGCGGATTGAGCGAACCGTATGGATTTTGAAAGACCATCTGCACCGTGCGACGCAACTGCCGGGCCGCGGCCGGCCGGGGCGTGAGCGTGTCGATACCGTCAATCGCAAGGCGGCCGGAATCCGGGCGCTCGATCAACGTGACCATGCGCGCAAGCGTCGATTTTCCGCAACCGGATTCGCCGACCACGGCAAGCGTTCGGCCGGCATCGACTGAGAAGGAAACGCCGCCGACGGCGCGCAACGCCTGCGGTTTGCCGAACACGCCGCGCTTCGTCCGATAGACGCGCGTCAAATCCTGCGCGACGACGAGTGGGCTCACGGTATGGCTCCCGAATTGATCTGCCGGTCGGCGCGGATTCGCGCGTCGCGCGATGCGTCGCCGAGCGGATAATGACAGCGCACCGCGCCACCCATCCAGGAACGCAAATCCGGGCGAGTATCGACCGCAAGTGGCGTTGCGTATTTGCAGCGCGGACTGAACAAACAGCCGTCCGGACGTTCGAGCAGGCTTGGAACCGTGCCGGGGATGGTCGCAAGCCGCTCGCCGATGCGGCTTTCAGGACGCGACGCCAGAAGCGCCTCGGTATAGGGATGCTGCGGTGACGTGAACAAATCCGCCGTCACGCGTTCTTCCATCACCTGCCCGGAATACATCACGATGACCCGCTGCGCGATGTCGGCAACCACGCTCATGTTGTGGCTGATCAGAATCAACGCCATCCCGCGCTCGCGCTGGAGCGTCAGCAGCAGATTGAGAATCTGCGCCTGGATCGTGACATCCAGCGCCGTGGTTGGTTCATCGGCAATAAGGAGCTTGGGATTGCAGGCAATCGCCATTGCGATCATCACGCGCTGGTTCATGCCGCCGGAAAGCTGATGCGGGTAGGTATTGAGGCGGGTCTCCGGCGCCGGGATGCCGACCTGTTCCAGCAATTCGATAGCGCGATTGCGGGCCTCTTTGCGATCCATTTTCTCATGGACGTACAGCGTCTCCATGATCTGGAAGCCGACGGTGAAGCAAGGATTGAGGCTGGTCACGGGCTCCTGAAAGATCATCGCCATGTCCTTGCCCACGAGCCCACGGCGTGCCGTGGCGGACGCCGCCAGAAGGTCGCGGCCATCGACGCGCAGCCTTTCAGCGTTCACTTCGCCCGGGAAAGGCACGAGCCCCATCAACGCGAGCATGGCCAGGCTTTTGCCGGAGCCGGACTCGCCAACAATTCCGAGAACCTCCCCGTTGTCGAGCGTGAGCGATAGTCCATCGACCGCGCGCAACGCGCCTGCGGGCGACGGGAATTCGACTGTCAGGTTCTCGATTTCGAGGACGGGCATAATTCCGCGTTACCGCTTGAGCTTGGGATCGAGCGCGTCGCGCAATCCGTCGCCAAAAAGATTGAAGGCGAGAACGGTGATCAGGATCATCAAGCCAGGCAACGTCACCACCCACCACGCACGCAGGATAAACTCCCGCGCGTCGGCGAGCATGGTGCCCCATTCAGGGGTCGGCGGTTGTGCGCCAAGGCCGAGAAACCCCAGCGCCGCCGCATCCAGGATGGCGGTGGAGATGCCGAGCGTCGCCTGCACGATCAAGGGCGCGGCGCAATTCGGCAGCACCTCCTTGACCATCAGGCGCAGACTCCCGGCGCCGATCATCCTGGCGGCAGTGACATAATCCTTCGATATCTCGGCGATCACCGTCGCCCGCGCGATGCGGACGTAATGCGGCAGCAGAACGATGGCGACCGCAAGCAGCGCGTTCATCACGCCGGGCCCAAGGATCGCGACAATCACGATCGCCAGCAGCAGACTGGGCAAGGTCAGGACAATGTCCATCACCCGCATGATCGCAATCTCGACAAGGCCGCGGAAAAATCCCGCGACAAGGCCAAGCACGGTTCCGACCAGCACCGAGAGCGAGACGACGGCCGCGCCGATCAACAGCGAGAGGCGCGCGCCGAAGATGAGACGCGAAAGCATATCGCGGCCGATGGCGTCGGTGCCGAGCGGATGGGCAAATGTTCCACCCGGCTGCCAAAACGGCGGCTGGAGAAAGGCCACGTCATTGGTGAGCGTCGGCGAATACGGCGAGACCAAGTTCGCCGTGATGGCGAGGAAGAGCAGCACGAAAATGACCAACAAGCCGGCGACCGCGCCACGATTGCGCTTGAAGTCCGCATAGAATTCCTGGAACGGATGCACCTCACCGACCGGCGGTTTGGAGGCAATTGAAGGTTCGAATGTGCCCGCGCTCATCGGGTGTGCCGGATACGAGGATTGATGAAACCGTATGTCACGTCCACCAGGAGATTGACCGACATGATGATAGCGCCGATCAGCAGAGTTCCGCCCTGCAGGACGGGATAGTCGCGCCGGCTGATGCCATCAATCAGCCACTTGCCGACACCGGGCCAGGAGAAAATCGTCTCGGTCAGAATAGCGCCAGTGAACAGGACGCCGATCTGCAAGCCGATCACCGTCACGATCGGGATCAGCGCGTTGCGGAAGGCATGAATGGCGATGACGCGAAAGCTCGAGAGTCCCTTGGCGCGCGCGGTACGGATGTAGTCCTCGCCCAGCACTTCGAGCATCGCCGACCGCGTCATGCGGGCGATGACCGCAAGTGGCACGGTCCCGAGCACGATCGCCGGCAGGATGAGATGCGAGAGCGCGGAGCGGAACGCGCCGGTGTCGCCGGCAAGCAGCGTGTCGATCAGCAGAAATCCGGTTTTCGGCTGAATAAAATAGAGGACGTCGATGCGGCCGGAGACCGGCGTCCAACCGAGTTGCACTGAAAACAGAAGAATCAGCAATAGGCCCCACCAGAAGATCGGCATCGAATAGCCGGTAAGGGAAAGTCCCATGACGCCGTGATCGAGAATCGAATTACGGCGTACCGCAGCGATGATCCCGGCCGGCAGGCCGATGCAAAGCGCAAACAGCATCGCGCATATCGACAGCTCGATGGTCGCAGGAAACAGACTCTTGAACTCCTCGATCACCGGCCGGTGTGTGGCGATCGAGCGTCCAAGGTCGCCGTGCAGCAGCCGCGAAAGATAGAAGCCGTATTGCACGATGACGGGCCGGTCGAAGCCGTATTCGTGCCGCAGTTGCTCATGCAGCGCGGCATCGATGCCATGCTCGCCGGCCATGGTTTCGATCGGATCGCCCGGAATGAGGCGGACAAGCACGAACACGAGCAGCGTAATTCCGATGAACGTCGGAATGACGAGACTGACCCGCGTGAGAAAGAACCGAATCATGAGGGACGATGGCGGAGCGGCGCCGAAGCCGCTCCGCGCAACGCTTATTGCTTGATGTCGACGCCATAGAACGTGTGGCGACCGAACGGACTAAGCTTGAAACCGATCACTTCCTTGCGCATCGGCTTCAATTGCACCGAATGCGCGATCGTGAACCAGGGCGCTTGTTGTTTGAAGATGACTTGCGCCTGTTCGTAGAGCTTGGTGCGCTCCGCCTGATCGCTGACGTGCTTGGCTTTCGTTACCAGGTCCTGGAACGGCTGGTAGCAGAACTTGGCGATGTTCGAGCCGTTGTTCTTGGCAGCATCGCAGCCAAGCAGGGTATTGAGGAAGTTGTCCGGATCGCCGTTGTCGCCGGTCCAGCCGAGTTGCGCCATCTGGTGCTCGCCGGCCTGCGCCCGCTTGCGGTATTCACCCCACTCATAGCTCTTGATCACGGCCTTCACGCCAATCTTGGCGAGGTCGGCCTGCATGAGTTCAGCGATGCGCCGGGCATTCGGATTGTAAGGGCGCTGCACCGGCATGGCCCAAAGATCCGTGTCAAAGCCGTTGGGATAACCGGCCTGGGCGAGCAGCTTCTTGGCGGCTGCCGGATCGTAAGGATCATCCTTGATGTTCTTGTTGTACGACCACATCGTCGGCGGGATCGGATTGATCGCCGCGACGCCGGTCGACAGGAACACGGCGTCGATGATGGCTTTCTTGTTGATCGCCATATTGATCGCCTTGCGCACGCGCACGTCCGTGAATGGCTTCTTCTGCGTATTGTATGCGAGATAACCGATGTTGAGTCCGGGCTGTTCGAGCACCTTTATATTCGGGTCTTTGCGCATCGCCGGCAGATCGGCCGGATTGGGATACGGCATGACCTGACATTCGTTCTTCTGTAATTTGGCCCAACGCACCGACGCATCCGGCGTGATGGCGAAGATGAGGTCGTCGATCTTCGCTTTGCCACCCCAGAATTGCGGGAAGGCCTTGTAGCGGATGATCGCATCCTTCTGATACTGCACGAGATAGAACGGTCCGGTGCCGATCGGCTCCTGGTCGATCTTTTCGGGCGTGCCGGCCTTGAGCATGGCGTCGGCATATTCTTTGGATTGGACGCCGGCATATTCCATCGCGAGGTCGGATAGGAACGGCGCTTCTGGCACGGTAAGCGTCATCTTCACCGTGTAGTCGTCGACCTTCTCAACTGACTTGAGTAGCTTCGGCATGCCCATGTCGTTGAAATAGGAATGGTTCGAGCTGGTCACCTTGAAATAGGGATCATCCGACTTCCACTGCCGGTCGATCATGAACAGAATGTCGTCGGCATTGAAATCGCGCGTCGGCTTGAAATTGGCATTGGACTGCCACTTCACGCCGTGGCGCAGATGGAAGGTGTAGACCGTGCCGTCCTTCGAGATGTCCCAGCTTTGCGCGAGACCGGGTATTACTTTCGTTGTGCCCCGCTCGAAGTCGACGATGCGGCTGTAAATCTGGCTGTTGGCGTCAAACGATGTTCCGGTGGTATTGACGCCGGGGTAGAAGTTTTCCGGGCTGCCTTCGGAGCAAAAGACCAAGGTCTTCGCCGAAAGCGGCGTGACGGAGAGCGTCGCCAGGATGGCGATTGCAGGCAGCAAGCGATATTTTGACATGGAAGCCCCTGTATGGCGCCGGGCGTAACGTACTGGACTAAGGACCCTCCCGGTCGACCTGACCGCGACATTACTCCAAACGTATATGCCGGTCACGCGTTTCTCCCTTGCGCGCCATATGCCATTCATCCCATTGTTACCTTAAATAAAAAACCGCGCAGGGAGTGTCGCAATGCCCAAGAAAAAGCCACGAAGGTCTTCGCCACCCCGCGCGCGCCAATTGCGATCGCAATTGTGGTTCGACAATCCCGAGAATCCCGGCATGACGGCGCTCTATCTTGAGCGCTATCTCAATTACGGCCTGACCAGCGCGGAGCTGCGCTCGGGAAAGCCAATCATCGGCATCGCGCAAACGGGCTCCGATCTGTCGCCGTGCAATCGGCATCATCTTGAGCTCGCCAAGCGCGTGCGCGAAGGCATCCGCGCCGCCGGCGGCATTGCCTTTGAATTCCCGGTGCATCCGATCCAGGAGACGGGAAAACGCCCGACCGCCGCGCTCGACCGCAATCTCGCCTATCTCGGCCTGGTCGAGATTCTTTACGGCTATCCGCTCGACGGCGTCGTGCTGATGACCGGCTGCGACAAGACAACACCCGCTTGCCTGATGGCGGCGGCCACGGTCAACACGCCCGCGATCGTTCTGTGCGGCGGGCCCATGCTCAATGGCTGGTGGAAAGGCGAGCGTTGCGGCTCCGGTATGGCAATCTGGAACGCGCGTGAAGAGCTCGCTGCGGGCCGGATCGACAACGAGGAATTTGTCGAAATCGCAGCCGCCAGCGCGCCCTCGGTCGGCCACTGCAACACGATGGGCACCGCGTCGACCATGAACGCGCTCGCCGAGGCCCTTGGCATGACGCTGCCGGGCTGCGCTGCGATTCCCGCGCCCTATAAGGAGCGCGGCCAGATCGCCTACGAGACCGGCGTGCGCGCGGTCGAGATCGTGCGCGAGGACCTCAAACCGTCAGACATTCTCACCCGCAAGGCTTTCGAAAACGCGATCGTCGCGAACTCCGCGATCGGCGGGTCGACAAATGCGCCGATCCACATCAATGCGATCGCGCGTCACATCGGCATAAAACTTTCAATAGAGGACTGGGAGAAGATCGGTTACGACGTGCCGCTTCTGGTCAACATGCAGCCAGCCGGGAAATATCTCGGCGAAGAATACTTCCGCGCCGGCGGGTTACCGGCTGTGATGAACGAGCTATTGAAGGCAAAACGCATCCATGCCGACGCGCTAACCGTCAACGGCAAGACCGTGGGCGACAACGTCAAGCGCGCGCGCGTGCAGGACGCCGACGTGATCAAGCCCTATCGCGCGCCGATGAAGCAAGCGGCGGGTTTCAAGGTGCTCAAGGGCAACCTTTTCGATTCGGCAATCATGAAAACCAGCGTGATCTCCGAGGATTTCCGCGCGCGCTTCCTCTCCAACCCGAAGCACCCCAATGCTTTCGAAGGCCGCGCCGTAGTCTTCGACGGACCGGAAGACTACCACCATCGCATCGACAATCCGGCGCTCAAGATCGACGAATACACTCTATTGTTCATCCGCGGCGCCGGCGCCATCGGCTATCCGGGCTCGGCGGAGGTCGTGAACATGCAGCCGCCGGCCGCATTGATCAAAAGGGGCATTACCGCCCTGCCCTGCATCGGCGACGGACGGCAGTCCGGCACCTCTGGCTCGCCCTCGATCCTCAATGCCTCTCCGGAGGCCGCCGCTGGCGGCGGACTGGCGCTGCTCAAGACCGGCGACCGCGTGCGCATCGACCTCAACAAAGGCACCGCGAATATCCTGATTTCCAAGGCCGAATACGATCGACGCCGGGCCGCCCTGCAAAAGCACGGCGGCTATCGCTATCCGGCGAGCCAGACGCCCTGGCAGGAGATCCAGCGCGGCATGGTCGATCAACTCGCCGGCGGCATGGTGCTCAAGCCGGCGGTCAAATATCAGCGCGTCGCGCAGAAAGCCGGCGTGCCCCGGGACAATCACTAAGCGAGGATACAATGACAAATCGCCTGAAGGGCAAGATTGCTTTCGTCACCGCCGCGGGTCAGGGCATCGGCCGCGCCATCGCAGAGGCCTTTATCGCGGAGGGGGCCAAGGTGATTGCGACCGACCTCGATGCGAGCAAACTCAAAAGCTTGAAAAAAGCGACGACATTTTCGCTCGATGCCCGCTCGACCGACGCGGTCAACGCGATTGCGAAGAAGGTCATCAAGGAATTTGGCGCGCCGGATATCGTCGCCAACTGCGCCGGTTATGTGCATCAGGGCAGCGTGCTCGATTGTTCCGAACAGGATTGGGATTTCTCTTTCGACATCAACGTCAAATCGATGCACCGCGTGCTGCGCGCTTTCCTTCCGGCGATGCTCAAAAACGGCGGCGGCTCGATTATCAATATCGCCTCGGTCGCATCCTCGGTTCATGGCTTGCCGAACCGCTATGCCTACGGCACCACCAAGGCTGCGGTTATCGGCCTGACCAAAGCCGTGGCCGCCGACTTCATCCGCAAGGGCATCCGGGTCAACGCGATCTGCCCCGGCACGATCCAGTCGCCGTCGCTCAACGACCGCATCGCCACCAACGCCAAGAAGACGGGCAAATCGCTCAAAGCAGTTCGTCAGGATTTCGTCGACCGCCAGCCGATCGGTCGTTTGGGCACGCCAGAGGAAATCGCGGCGGGCGCCGTGTTTCTGGCCTCCGACGATTCGAGCTACTACACCGGTCAGACATTCCAGATCGACGGCGGCATGACAATCTGAGATTTTCGAGCCGGGGGCTCATTGCGTTGACCGAAGACGCGGATCGCTTCGACTATATTGTGGTTGGCGCCGGCTCAGCCGGCTGCGTTGTCGCCAACCGGCTGACAGCCTCGGGCGGCAATCGCGTTCTATTGCTGGAGGCAGGCGGACACGACCGCAATCCGTGGATCCATATCCCGCTCGGTTACGGCAAGCTATTCAACAATCCGAGGGTCAACTGGCTCTACGCCTCCGATCCCGAGCCCGATCTGAACAATCGCAAGATCATCCAGCCACGCGGCAAGGTGCTGGGCGGATCGAGTTCGATCAACGGCTTGCTTTATATTCGCGGGCAGGCCGAGGACTTCGATCATTGGCGCCAGCTTGGCAATGTCGGCTGGAGTTTCGATGACGTCCTGCCCTATTTCCGACGGTCGGAAGATCAGGAACGCGGCCCGGATGCCCTGCATGGCGCCGGTGGACCACTGTCGGTTTCCAATGTGAGCGAGCCGCACCCTTTGTGCGAAGCCTTCATAGAAGCCGCGCAGGCCGCGGGCTTTCCGCGCAATGACGATTTCAATGGAGCGTCCCAGGAAGGCGCCGGCTATTTCCAGCTCACGGCCCGCAATGGCCGCCGGTGGTCCACCGCGAAGGGTTATCTGCGGCCGGCGCGCCGCAGGCCGAATTTGCAAATTGTGACGGATGCGCTGGCGAGCCGGATTCTTTTTTCAGGACGGCGCGCCGTTGGGGTCGAATATCGCCGCGATAACAAGACGCGCATCGCGCACGCAACCCGAGAGGTCATTGTCGCCGGCGGCGCATTCAATTCGCCGCAATTGCTTCAGCTCTCGGGGCTTGGGCCGGTTGACTTGCTGCGCTCGCACGGCATAACCGTGGTCGCGGATATGCCGGGCGTCGGCGCCGATCTGCAGGACCACTTTCAGGTCCGCATGCAGTATCGCTGCACCGAATCGATCACCATGAACGACGTGATCAACAGTTGGGGCCGCAGCCTCGTCGCCGGATTGCGCTACATCGTATCGAGAAAGGGTCTGCTGACAATCGGCGCCGGCTATGCCGGAGGTTTCTTCCGTACTAGCCCCGACCTGCTGACACCCGACGTGCAAGCACATTTCATCATCTTCAGCGCCGACGCCGTCGGAACCGGTTTGCATCCGTTCCCCGGATTCATCGCATCGATCTGCCAGTTGCGTCCGGAAAGCCGCGGATTCGTCCGCATCAAGTCAGCGGAACCGAGCGAGCCGCCTGCGATCCAGCCCCGTTACCTTTCCGCCCGTCATGACCGCGACACGATCGTCGCCGGGATGAAGCTCTTGCGCCGGATCATGGGCCAGCCGGCGATGCTCCGCTATATTGCCGAGGAGCGCGCGCCCGGTCCGCTGTGCGAAAGCGACGCCGATATGCTGGCCTACGCCCGCGACACGGGAACGACGGTGTTTCACCCGACGAGCACCTGCCGCATGGGTTCGGACCCCAACGCCGTCGTCGACGAGCGGCTACGGGTGCGTGGAATCGACGGCTTGCGCGTCATCGACGCATCGGTCATGCCCACCGTGGTGTCGGGCAACACCAACGCCGCCGCCATCATGATCGGAGAGAAAGGCGCGGACATGATCATTCAGGATGCGGCGAAGCAGGCGCCGATCTCGATCGCAGGGTAAGCGGGACGCTTCGGACCGCGACCAAGTCACCGCCGGGGCGGCGGATCGCGCGTCAGGTTCTTGGCGGCGAGCTCGTTGACATAGTCCTGCCAGTATTTCTGCCGGTTGCGCCCGAGATCGCGCAAATAGTCCCAGCCGAAGATGCCGGTGGAGTGCAGGTCGTCGAACACCAGCCGCACCGCGTAATTGCCGACCGGCAACACCTCGATAATGCCAACGTCGCGCTTGCCGGGAACGGTCTTGCGTTCCTCGGCGGAATGGCCCTGCACTTCCGCGCTCGGGCTTTTCACCCGCAGATATTCAGCCGGCAGGTCATGAACCTCGCCACCCTCGAAGGTGACGCTGAGTGTCCTGCGGTCCTTATGCAGCCGCAGTTCGCTCGGCCAGCTTTCTGTCTTTGCAGCCATGGCGAGGGTCTAGCGCGCGGGCCGCGCGAAGCACAGTGCCCTCGGACCATTTCATAGACCTTGCGATCCTTGAACCGAAGGCAGCTGGCCGTTTCGGATGTGGTGAGAGGCTCATTACGACGCACCTGCGCCGGTATGCATGGTTTGCAGAATAACAAAAAGCTGAGAAAAACGAGGGAGTTAACAGGCGACCGACTAGCGCCTTGAGTTGAGGCACTTTATGTAGGTGACTGAGTAAGCTATCGCGCCCGGATCAGCGCCGCGATTCAAGACGAAACCGACAGGCCGGATAAGCCATTCTTCATGACGACAATGACCGCCAACACATTCCGCTCGGGCAAGTCCCATCGGGACGAGAATTTTCCGGTGGCTTCACGGCTTATCCATCCGCGCCATCGCGCACCGATCCTGGCGTTCTACAATTTTGTACGCACGGCCGACGATATCGCCGATCACGCCACGATCAAGCCGCAACGCAAGCTCGAATTGCTCGATCAGCTCGAACAGGGCTTATTGGGAGCAAGCGAGATCAATCCGGAGGCTGTCGCGCTTCGCCACGCGCTCAACGAGCGCCGTCTCAGCCCCCGCCACGCGCAAGATCTTCTCACCGCGTTCCGCATGGACGTCACCAAATTGCGTTATCGCGATTGGGACGACCTGATCGATTATTGCAGCTATTCGGCCATGCCCGTCGGCCGCTTCGTTCTCGACGTGCACGGCGAGAATACCAAGTGCTGGCCCGCCAATGACGCGCTCTGTGCCGCGCTCCAGATCATCAATCACATCCAGGATTGCAAAGAGGATTACCGCAATCTCGACCGCGTCTATGTCCCGGTGGATGCGTTTGCTGCCTCCGGTTGTGACGTGAGCGCGCTCGGGCAGGCGCACGCCTCGCCCGAGTTGGCGAACTGCCTTCACGGACTCGCGCGGCGCACGGAGGAACTGTTGCGCACCAGCGATCCATTCGCGGCCATGATCGAGGATACCCGCCTTAGTCTTGAGGTCTCGGTGATCCACGCGCTGGCCCAACGCCTGGTGCACATCCTTCAAAGGCGCGATCCGTTGAGCGAGCGCGTGCATTTGAGCGCGGCGAGTGTGTTCGCGGTTGGCGCGGCCGCGACAACCGCCGGCATGCTGCGTCGTTTCCGCCGCCGGCTCACTGCCGGATCGTACCGGCCGCGCGACGCCTGAGCGAGGGCCCCCTTGTCCACAGCCGAAACCACCTCAGGCGAGGCCGGCCGCAAAGCGTCCGGCAGTTCGTTCTATGCGGCGATGCGTATTCTGCCCAAGACGCAGCGTGCCGCCATGTACGAGATTTATGCGTTCTGCCGCGCCGTCGACGATGTCGCCGACGATCCCGGTCCCGTCGCCGGGCGGAAGGAGCAATTGCAGCAATGGCGCCGCGACGTTCATTCGCTCTATTCGGGCGCGGCAACGCCCCCGCATTTGCGCGGTCTGCAAACGGCCATTCGCAATTTCGATCTGCGCGAGGATGATTGTCGGGCCATCATCGACGGGATGGAGATGGACGTCGGCGACCCGATCCGCGCGCCGGACGCCTCGACGCTCGATCTTTACTGCGACCGCGTCGCCAGCGCCGTCGGACGGTTGTCGGTGCGCGTTTTCGGCATTCCCGGCGAAGCGGGCATCGCGCTAGCGCATCATCTCGGGCGCGCCTTGCAACTGACCAATATCCTTCGCGATCTCGACGAGGATGCCGGCGTCGGCCGTCTATATCTCCCGTGCGAAGCCTTACGCGCGGCGGGCATCGACGCAACCGACCCGGCCGAGGTGCTCTCCAGCCCAACTCTGGCACAGGCTTGCCAGAACGTTGCGGCCAAGGCGCGCGGCCATTTTCAGGCTGCCGACAAGATCATGGCCGGATGCCCCCGCCGGAATGCCCGCGCGCCGGGCATCATGGCCGACGCCTACCGGTTGATCCTCGACGCACTGGAGCAGCGCGGCTGGAGAGCGCCGCGCCATCCGGTTCGTGTCGGCAAGCCGCAACTGCTCTGGATTCTTTTGACGCACGCATTTTGATGGTGACCTCTGTTCATATCGTCGGCGCCGGCATGGCCGGCCTTGCCGCGGCGACACGCCTGAGCGCGGCCGGCGTAGACGTCACTCTGCACGAGGCCGCCAATCAGGCGGGTGGCCGCTGTCGTTCCTATCACGACCAGACGATCGATATGCTGATCGACAACGGCAATCATCTGGTGCTGTCAGGCAATGGATCGGTGCTCGCCTATCTGGCCGATGTCGGTGCAACGGATCGTCTGGTCGGGCCCGCGCATGCGGAATTTCCGTTCGTCGATCTTGCCACAAACGAGCGCTGGACCCTGCGTCCGAATGACGGCGTGCTGCCATGGTGGATATTCGATTCGAGTCGCCGTGTGCCGGGCACCCGCGCCGCCAACTATCTGGCGATGGCGCGCCTGCTGTGGCATGGCAAACACAAAACCATCGGCGAGACCATCGATTGCAATGGCACTTTGTATCGGCGGCTGATGCGCCCCGTGCTGTTGGCGGCGCTCAATACCGAGCCGCGCGAAGGTTCAGCCGCGCTCGCTGCCGCCGTCATCCGCGAGACACTGGCTACGGGCGGCCGCGCCTGCCGCCCCTTGGTCGCGCGCGACGGGCTCGGCCTCGCCTTCGTCGAGCCCGCGCTGCAACTGCTCGCTCGACGCAATGCCAAGGTTCAATTCGGTCACCGGCTGCGCGCATTCAACGGCGAGAGCAACCGGGTGACCGCGTTGCAATTCGGCGATGAGACCATTGCATTGGGCCCGAACGACGCCGTGATCCTTGCGGTGCCCCCGATGGTCGCCAGCGCGATCGTCCCCGGATTGCAGACTCCGGATGAGTTCCGCGCGATCGTGAATGCTCATTTCCGCATCGAGCCACCGAAGGGCCTTGCCCCGATCACTGGCAGCGTCAACAGCATGGTGGAATGGCTGTTCGCATTTCCCGACCGCCTGTCGGTCACGATCAGCGCCGCGGATCGTCTGCTCGATACGTCGCGCGAAGAGCTGGCCGAGCAAATCTGGCGTGAGGTCTGCGCGATCGCGCGGATCGACTCTGCGTTGCCGCGCTGGCAGATCGTGCGCGAACGGCGCGCGACTTTCGCCGCGACCCCGGCGCAGGACGCGAAACGGCCGAAGCCCGAGACCGCCTATCGCAATCTCTGGCTCGCGGGCGACTGGACCGCCACCGGCCTGCCGGCGACCATCGAAAGCGCCATCCGCTCCGGCCATAAAGCGGCCCAGCTTGCCGGCGATAGCACGGCACATTAGGAATCACCGGAATTTTCAATGAGCAAGGCAATGGCATCGTCACGGACACCTGTCGTCGGGGCCGACGGCAAGCTGGAAGACAGCATAAGACGGGCGAGCGACGCTATGCTCGCGTGCCAGCAGGCCGACGGCCATTGGGTATTCGAGCTCGAAGCCGACTGCACCATCCCTGCGGAATATGTGCTGGCGCATCATTTCATCGGCGCGCCGCTGCCTGCAGAGCTCGAACAGAAATTTGCCGCCTATCTGCGCCGCATCCAGGGCAAGCATGGTGGCTGGCCGCTTTTTCATGACGGCGATCTCGACGTCAGCGCCAGCGTCAAGGCGTATCTTGCGCTCAAGGCGATCGGCGACAAGCCGGATGCCGAGCACATGCGGCGCGCGCGCGAGGCGATCCTTGCCCGCGGCGGCGGCGCCGCCAGCAACGTGTTTACGCGCTTCCTGCTCGCGCTCTTCGGCGTGGTGACCTGGCGCTCCGTGCCTGTCATGCCGGTCGAAATCGTGCTGCTGCCGCAGTGGTTTCCATTTCACCTGTCCAAGATTTCGTACTGGTCGCGCACCACCATCGTGCCGATGCTGGTCTTGCAGGCGATCAAAGCCAAGGCACGCAACCCGCGAAAGGTATCAGTCGATGAACTGTTCATCGATCCACCGCTGACGCTCGGTCCGCCGCGCAAGGCAGCGCATCAGAGAACGTCATGGTTCATGCTGTTTCGTGCGATCGACATGCTGTTGCGTGTCGGCGTGCCGCTGATCCCCAAACGAATCCGTCAACGCGCCATCGACCGCGCGATTGCCTTTCTCACATCGCATCTCAATGGCCTGGAAGGGATCGGCTCGATCTTTCCGCCGATGGTCTATGCGGTGATGATGTTCGACGCGCTCGGATTTGCGCGCGACAATCCACTCTATAAAACCGCGCGCCAGGCGCTCGACCGGCTGGTGGTGGAACGCGCCGGCGAGGCCTATTGCCAACCCTGCAAGTCGCCGATCTGGGATACCGGGCTTGTCTCTCACGCCCTTTTGGAAACCGGCACGCCGGCCGCGGTCGCGCAGACCGCCCGCGCCTTGAAATGGCTGGAGCCGCTCCAGATTCTGGACGTGAAGGGCGACTGGGCCGACTGGCGGCCAAATCTGCGGCCCGGCGGCTGGGCGTTCCAATACGTCAATGATTATTACCCGGACGTGGACGACACCGCGGTCGTCGTCATGGCGATGGATCGCGCGGCCCGGCTGCCGCAAGGCCGGCAATATCCGGACGCGATCGCTCGCGCGCGAGAATGGGTCGTCGGCATGCAGAGCGCCAATGGCGGCTGGGGCGCCTTCGATGCCGACAACAATTACGAGTATCTCAACAATATCCCCTTCGCCGATCACGGCGCGCTGCTCGATCCGCCGACCGAAGACGTGAGCGCGCGCTGCGTGTCGATGCTGGCGCAGCTTGGCGAGCGCGTCGAGGATTCGCCGGCGCTCGCCCGCGGCGTCGAGTACCTGCGCAAAACCCAACTGCAGGACGGAAGCTGGTTCGGCCGCTGGGGCATGAACTACATCTACGGCACCTGGTCGGTCGTGTGCGCGCTCAACGCCGCCGGACTCGAACCGGCTGCGCCTGAAATGCGCAAGGCCGCGGCCTGGATTACGTCGACCCAGAACCCCGACGGCGGCTGGGGTGAAGACGGAACCAGCTATAAGCTGGGCTACAAAGGCCATGAGCCGGCTCCCAGCACCGCATCACAGACCGCATGGGCGATGCTCGCTCTGATGGCCACCGGCGACGTCGATCATCCGGCGCTTGCGCGCGGCGTGGACTATCTTGCGCGCACACAAGGCAGCGACGGCTTCTGGGCGGAGCCGCGCTACACCGCCACTGGCTTCCCGCGCGTGTTTTATCTGCGCTACCACGGCTATGCGAAGTTCTTTCCGCTCACCGCGCTCGCGCGCTATCGCGATCTCGTCAAGACGAACAGCAAACGGCCGGCCTTCGGGATGTAACCCCAAGGCCGGCCGTTATCGATTCGACAAAACCGCTGTTAGACGTCCGCACTATTTGGCGGCGATCGGTTCCTTGGCGGCTTTCGCCACCGTTTCGTTGGTGGTGATGTCGTCCAGCATTTTCTGGACGTGCGTGGAATAAACGTATTGCGCCGGACGCTGCTTATCGAGCGAGATTTCCGGCGCCATTGGACCGTCGGTCCGTGAACCCATGAGGGCGACCGTCAGCGCCTTCAGCGGATGCGAAATCGCGTCGTTGACCGCGGTCGCCTCATAACCGCTGTGCACCATGCAGTCGGCGCATTTCTCGTAATTGCCGGTGCCATAGGCGTCCCAATCGGTTTCTTCCAGCAATTCGCGGAAGGTCTTGGCGTAGCCCTCGCCGAGCAGGTAGCAGGGCCGCTGCCAGCCGAATACCGTACGCGTTGGGTTGCCCCAAGGCGTGCAGTGGTAGTTCTGGTTGCCGGCGAGGAAGTCGAGATAGAGCGTCGACTGGCTGAACGACCATTTGCGTCCGCCGCGGCCGAAACGAAGGATGTCGCGGAAGAACTGCTTGGCCTTCTGCCGATTGAGGAAGTGCTTCTGGTCGGGCGCCCGCTCATAGGCATAGCCCGGCGCCACGGTGATGCCGTCGACGCCCAGCGCCGACACGGTGTCGAAGAAGCGCGCCACGCGTTCTGGGTCGGATTGCTTGAACAGCGTGCAGTTGATGTTGACGCGGAAGCCGCGGGCTTTGGCCTTGGCAATCGCCGCCACGACCCGGTCGTAAACGCCGTCCTGGCAGACCGAGTGGTCATGCATCTCCTGGTCGCCGTCGAGGTGAACCGACCAGATGAAGAACGGGCTCGGCTCGTATTGATCCATCTTCTTTTCCATCAACAGCGCATTGGTGCACAGATAAACGAATTTCTTGCGCGCCAGGATGCCCTTGACGATGGTTGGCAACTCCTTGTGCAGCAGCGGTTCACCACCGACCACCGACACGATCGGCGCGCCGCATTCGTCGACTGACGCCAGACGATCCTCCACCGAAAGTCGCTGGTTGAGGATCTTGTCGGGATAGTCGATCTTGCCGCAGCCGGCGCAAGCCAGATTGCAACGGAACAAGGGCTCGAGCATGAGCACCAGTGGATAGCGCTTACGCTGCATCAGCCTTTGCTTGATGACATAGGCGCCGACGTAAACTTTTTGCTGCCAGACAATTCCCACGATAAGCCTCTCTTCGATCGATCGTAATGAACCTTGCGGTGATGATTACGCCCTACTGAACGCGTCAACGATTGCGACGTTGGCGACTTCGGCGGGCAGGCGAAACTGTACGGTCTCCTCGCGGCCATCGAGTGTCGATATTTCGACCGGGCCGAGGCGCCGCAACGCGTCGATAACCTCCTCGACCAGCACTTCGGGCGCCGAGGCGCCGGCGGTCAAGCCGACGACGCTGGCGCCGCGGACGAATTCGGGCATCAGCTCGCTGCCGTCAGCAATCAAGTACGTCGGCTTGCCGGCTTCCTCGCCGATTTCGCGTAAGCGGTTGGAGTTCGAGCTGTTCTTTGCGCCGACCACGAGGATCACGTCGACCAACGCGCTCAACTGGCGCACGGCCGTTTGCCGGTTCTGCGTGGCGTAGCAGATGTCGCGGGTTTCGGGACCCTCGATGTCGGGGAACTTGCGCTGAAGCGCGGCGATGATGCCGCGCGTGTCGTCCACGCTCAGCGTGGTCTGCGTAATATAGGCGACCGGCGTATTGGGCGGGATGTTGAGGTTGTCGACATCCTTTTCGGTCTGCACCAGCAGCACAGGGGCGGGAACCTGGCCCATGGTGCCTTCGACCTCCGGATGGCCGGCATGGCCGATGAGGACCAATACGCGGCCCTGGCCGACGTAGCGCTTACCCTGATTGTGCACCTTGCTGACCAGCGGACAGGTGGCATCGAGCACCGGCAGACCGCGCTTCTTTGCTTCTTCCTGCACGTTACGAGAAACGCCGTGCGCGCTGAACACCGT
>DATATS010000173.1:0-23920 GCA_036268675.1 Pseudolabrys sp. | reverse complement strand
CGATACTTTTTGCGGATCTCGTCGAAGGCCTGCTGACCCTGGAGCGTGTAGAGCCGGCGGGTGAACACGTTGCGCTCGCCGCGCTTGTAGCGATCCCACAGGTCGGCGGCGGCGTCGTGGTCGATCATGCGCGCGATATCGACCGACAGCGAGTCGAGCGACTCGATGCTGTGGCGCGGCGGGCGGTCTTCGCTGCCGCGGGCCGGCGGCTCGCGCAAAGTTTCGCGCGCCGTCTCACGCGGGAAGTCGTTCGGCGCGTCGTCCTCCTCGCGTGAGGCGCGGCTGAGCAGGTCGGTGAGCCAGCCGCGGCCGGGCGGCGTCGGCGGCACCGCCTGGGTGAGCGACGGCGTCTCCAGACGGCGCGGCGCCGGGGCGAAGTGGCTCGGCTCGGTACGCTCGGTGCGCGGCGCCGGGCGCGGCGGCTCAACTTTGCGCACGGGCGCTTCGGCGCGCGGCGGGGCAGGAGGAGGGGTCTCGGGACGGCTGCCGGCGACGTTGAGCGGGATCTCCTCGCGTGGGCGGCGCGCCACGGGCTCGACCGCGTCGAGATTGCGGCCGTGGCGGGCGACGATCCGGTTGAGTTCGGCCAGCGCCTCGATCTGATCGACGATGACGCGGCGCATGTGGGCGGCGCTCTCGGCGGTTTCCTGCGGCAGTTCGAAGATGCCGCGGCGCAGCTCGGTCCGCGTCGTTTCCAGTTCGCGCTGCATCTCGGAGGCCATCTGCTTCATGCCGGTGAGCACTTCCGCGAAGCGCTCATTGGCGTCATGGAACATCGACTGCGTATCGCCGCGCACCCGTTCGTATTGTTCGCTGAGCGCGCGGCTGCCGTCGGCGCTTGCGTCCGCAACGACACGGGCGACGTCGCGCGCGCGGTTCGACGCAGCTTCGAGCGATTCATCGAGCAGCCCGGAGAACCGCTTGAGCCGCTGGTCGAGATCGTCGGTGCGGATGTCGAGCGTCGAGACAAGCGAATCGAGCGTGACGCGGCGTTCGTTGATGGTGTCCTCGGTGCGCTTGTTGCTGCGTTCGACCAGTTCGGCGGCGCTGGAAAGATCGCGGCCGTGGGCGTCGAACTCCTTGGCCAACTGGCCGAGGTCGGTGACGACCCGCGAGGTGATCTCGCGGAAATTGACGATATTGTTTTCGACGCGCGAGCTGGCCTCGCCGCTGGACGAGGTGACCTCGTTCATGGCGGTGACGAATTCCGACACGCGCAGCATCAGCGTGTTTTCGAGCGCCCCCATGTTCTCGTGCGCGCCCGAGAGCACTTCCTGCAGCATGATGTTGGCCTCGCGCAGCCGCTCGAACAGCGCCGTGGTGTCGGCGCGCAGCATGTTGTGCGTTTCCATCATCTGGCTGACGGTGGTGGTGGCGGTGTCCTTCGACTTTTCGATGGCCTTGGCCGCGGTCTCGTGCAGATCGTTGACCGTGCGGGTGACCGCGTTGGCGGCCGTCTCGCCGGCGGTCGAAATCATGCGCGAGAGCTCGGCCGAGTTGTCCATCATGTTGCGGGTGAAGGCGAAGCCGCGGTCCTCGATTGCCTTGATCGCCTGTTCGGTTGCCGTGCTGACATCGCCTGCGAATTGTTCACCCTTCTCGGTGATGGCGGCGAGCACGCTGCCGCTCTTGTCGGACAGGAGCGTGGTCATCTCGCTGGTGCGCCGGCTGACCTGGTCGGCGATCTCATCGGCCTTGCCGACGAAACCGCGCGCGACCTCGGAGCTCACGCCGAGAAGAGTGCGCTCGACCTCGCTGGCGCTGGTGCGGATGGCGGCGGTGGTATTGAGCGCGAGCTGGCCGAGCGAGCGCTCGGCTTCCGAAGAATTGGTCTTGATCGACTGGCTGAGCTGCTCCATGCGCGCGTTGAGCGCGTCGGCGGCCGCTTTGGTGCGCGATTCGATCTGATTGGTGACGGTCTCGGCGCGGCCGACCAACAGCTCCTCGAAGCGGCCAATGCGGCTGTCGAGATTGTCGGCGACCTCAAGCGCGCGCTGGCCCAGCGTGGTGTCGAGTTCGTTGATCTTGGCGCCGATCGCATCGGCAACCGCGCTGCCGCGCGCGTCGATGGCGCCGGCGACATGGCCGATGCGGCTGTCGAGGGCGGTGACGACCTCGTTGCCGCCGTCGGTCAGGTTCTTCGTCAGGCTGGCGACGCGCGAACCGAGTTGCTCCTCGAATTGCGAAAGCCTCGAATCGAGAGTCGAGGAAAGCGCGGTGGTGCGGCTCATCACGCGCTGATCGAAAGTGTCGACGTAAGTGCGCATCGCCTCGGAAACGTCCTGCGTGCGCTGGCCGAGCCGTTCCACCAGCTCGCCGCCATAGGTCTTCACCGTGCGATCGAATTCGGCGATGTGGCGGGTAATCAACGTGCCGAGCGTGGTGGTGTCGCGCGACACCTTCTCGGTCAATTCGGTGCCGCCGTGATTGAACATGTCCTCGAAGGCCTGCAGGCGCGTCGTCAGCATGTCCTTGACCGCGTCGCCGCGGCTGTTGAGCGCCGTGACCAGCGCGTCGGCGTTGTCGCGGAAAGTGTCGGACACTGAATTGCTGCGGGTGACGATGGCGTCCGTGATGCGGGCGCCGGTCTGCTCCAGCTTGGAAACCACGTCGCCGCCGCGCAGCGACAGATCGAGCACCAGCGAGTCGCCGGTCGAGCGCAGCGTCGAATTCACTTCCTCGGCGCGCGCGGCGATGGTTTCCGCAAGCCGGTTGCCGGTGTCGGTCAACGCATCGGTGAAGGTCTGCGAGCGTGCGCCCATCTGCTCGATGGTGATGGCGGACTTCTGGGCAAAACCGTGCGCGACCTGGTCGAGGCGCGCGGTCATCATCTGTTGCAGGCGGCTGGCGAGGTCGGCGAATTCGTCGTGGACGTGTTCGGTCTTGAAATTGAGGCTGGCCGACAGGCGGTCGCTGGCCGAGCCGATGGCGGTGGTGGCGTTGTCGCTGGTCGACTCAAGGCGGTCGAGCAAGGTCGAGCCGCGTTCCTGCAGTGCGTCGATCATGGAGTCGCCGGCGTGGCCGAGCGCCAGCGTGATGTGCTCGCCCTTCTCGGTGAGCGAGCGCGTGACGCGCTGGGCGACTTCGTTGACCTTGTCGGCCACCAGATCGCCAACCGAGGTGATGTCGTGCGACAGGTCGAGATGGACGCTGGCGATGGCGTTGCGCACCTGCTCGGCCTGGTTGACCAGCGTCTCGCGCTGGTTGCTCAATTCGCTCAACAGGTCGCGGATGCGAACTTCGTTGTCGTTATAGGCGCGTTCGAGCGCGGACACCTCGTTGTGAACGAGCGCTTCCAGTTCGGCGGCGCGCGCCAGCGCGCGTTCCACGCCGTCGCCCATGGCGGCGACCTCGCGGCGGACGGCGTGGCCGACGGTCACGATCTGCTCGCGGGCGCTCGCTTCGGGCTGCGACATCTGGATCGCGACCTCGGCCATGGTCTCGGCCACGAGGCGCATGTCCTGCGAGCGGCGCAGCAGATGCGCCAGCACAAAGAAGAAGATCGCCGGCAGCACGACGGCGCAAGCAATCCCGATGATGGCGGCAAGGCCGCTGCCCGGGGTGGCGAAGGTCGCCCGCAGCGGATCCGAATAGCCGTAAGCGGTGGCGATGCTGCCGGCGACCCAGATCAGGCTGGCTGCGGCGGCAACGAGATAGGGCGTATAGCTCGGGCGCCGGCGCAGCGCCGCCAGCATCTGTCCGATCGTGGCGCGGTCGTCATTGGCGGCGCGGCGCGGCGCGGGTTCGTCGGCGGCCCAGCCGGGCGCCTGCGCGTCGTCATGGAAGAGGTCGGTGGCGACCGCGGCGGGCTCATCTGCCGGCGAGGGCGCGTTCAGCCGCGGCTCGTTCGGGCGGACGTTAAGCGCGTCCTGAATGGCGGCGAGCGCCTCTTGGGTAGCGTCTTTGGATTTTTGGGGGTTGTTCGCCATTGTCGGTCGTCGCCTCGTCGTTACGCAGGACCATTGCCACGACCCGAAGCGACCGCCCACGCGAACCGTCCCACGCGCGCGAATCGACAAACTTCGGAGCCGCGGCGTGCCGCCATCACGCTTTATACCGCCGGCAAGTCATCCTATCGGCTTGGCAATACGAAGGAAACCACGCTGGTAAGGAGTTTTTCATCATCGTTAACTCTCTATTAACCATGACCTTTCGCGCTCCCGCTGAGCCGATGGTGACGGGCGGAATAAGGCTGCGGTGGGGCGGCTCGGCGGGGCCCGGGGCACGCGTCCACCGGATTAGACGCCGATTAACCACGCAGCCGACCAAAGGCTTACTCGCCGGCCGCAATGACCCTGCATTTACCCGAATTTGGTCGCGCGCGGGCCAAACTCTCCGACGAGTAAGGGGTCGATCGAGATTCTCACCGGAGTTCCGCATGGCCTACGCCGCCGCCGACACACTCGAAGCGACCACGATTCAGCCGGCGGCAACGCCGATCGACCGCAGCCGTTTGGCGCATATGACGTTCGGCGATCGCAGCCTCGAGCGGGAACTGCTCCAGCTGTTCGACCGGCAATCCGGCTTGCTGATCGCGCGCATGCGTGAGAGCGAACCGCAGGCGGTCGCGGCACTGGCGCACACCATGAAGGGCTCCGCCTTGGGTGTCGGAGCGATCAACGTCGCCCGTGCCGCGGCGGTGACCGAGTTTGCCGCCACTTTGCGCGGCGGCGCCGAATGCGACCTTGCTCTCGACAAGCTCGCGGTTGCCGTCGATGAGGCGCGCGCGACCATCGCCGCGCTGCTGCGCGCCTACTGACATTCCGCGCCGTCACTGGATCTGCGGAAAAAACGCCACCTCGCCGCGACAAGGTTAGGGATGGCGTCGGCCCGTGAATGATTATATACGGGGCCGCGCTCGGCCAATTCCGGCCAAGCCGGTTTCGCGCAATCGTTTTCCATGGCGAAAATCACCTTCATCGAAGCCAACGGCAAGTCCAGCACGATCGACGCCGAGATCGGCTCGACCGTCATGGAGACGGCGATCCGCAACAACATTCCGGGCATCGAGGCGGAATGCGGCGGCGCCTGCGCCTGCGCCACCTGCCATGTCTATATCGACGAGCCCTGGCGCGAGAAAACCGGCGAGCCGACGCCGATGGAAGAAGACATGCTCGATTTCGGCTACGACGTGCGGCCGAATTCGCGGCTGTCATGCCAGATCAAAGTGACGGACGAGCTCGACGGGCTGGTGGTACGGGTGCCTGAGAAGCAGGCCTGATCGCCGGCGCGGAACTGGACCGCTCCCCGGCCATTGCATTGTCCACCGGGATGCTGGAGCGCCGATGGCCGACATTAAAACCACATGCTGTATCGCGGGCGGCGGACCGGCCGGCATGATGCTCGGCTATCTGCTGGCGCGCGCCGGCGTGCAGGTGACGGTGCTGGAAAAGCACAAGGACTTCCTGCGCGATTTCCGCGGCGACACCGTGCATCCTTCGACGCTGGAATTGATGTACGAGCTCGGCCTGCTCGACGAATTCCTCAGGCTACCGCATTCGCAAGTCAGGGAAGTCGCCATGCAGATCGGCGAGGATCGCGTGGTGATCGGGGACTTCGATCGCCTGCCCGTGCATTGCAAGTTCATCGCGCTGATGCCGCAGTGGAATTTCCTCAATTTCCTCGCCGCGCATGGCAAGCGCTACAAGACGTTCGACCTGCGCATGTCGACGGAAGCAATCGGCCTGATCGAGGAGAACGGTAGGATCGTCGGCTTGCGCGCCAGAGCGCCGGACGGAGACCTCGCCATCCGCGCCGATCTCGTCGTCGGCTGCGATGGACGCCATTCCACCGTGCGCGAGCGTGCCGGCTTCCAGGTCGACAATCTCGGCGCGCCGATGGACGTGCTGTGGTTCCGTCTGCCGCGCAAAGACAGCGACAGTGACGACCTGATCGGGCACGTCGAGGCCGGGCGCATGATCGTGATGATCAACCGCAACGATTACTGGCAGTGTGCCTATCTGATTCCGAAGGGCGGCATCGACAAGGTCAAAAGCGCGGGCCTGCCCGCCTTTCGCCAGGCAATCGCTGACATGTCTCCGTTCGTGCGCGACCGGGTGAACGAGATCAAGGACTGGGATGACGTGAAGCTGCTGTCGGTCGCGGTCGACCGGCTGCGACAATGGTATCGGCCTGGTCTCCTGTGCATCGGCGACGCGGCGCATGCGATGTCGCCGATCGGCGGCGTCGGCATCAACCTCGCGGTGCAGGATGCGGTGGCGGCGGCCAATATCCTGGCCGAGCCGCTGCGCCGCGGCACGGTGACGGTCGACACGCTCAACGATGTGCAGCAGCGGCGAAAACTCGCCACCTACGTTGTGCAGCGGCTACAGATCGTTCTGCAAAACAACATCATCGGCCCGGCGCTGACCGGCACGGGAAAACGCCCGCATGCGCCATGGTTTCTCAAGCTCTTGCAGTTGCCTCTGCTGCGGCGCATTCCCGCCCGCGTGCTGGCGCTTGGCGTGCGGCCGGAGCACATCCGCACGCCCGAGCGTGCCGGCTAATCAGGCGCTACGATTTCATCCCGGCCGGAGCCACGATCGATGACTTGAGGCCCATCTCGTCGAATGCCTTGCGCACAAGGCCCGAGGACTTCGCCTCTTCGATGAATCCGGTCACGTAAGCGAGCGCGTCCGGCTTGCCCTTCGGAACCGCGACCGACGTCGTCGAATTCAGAAAACCGCCGTCGAGAATGCGCGATCCCGGAATCTTCGGCGCCACGCCGGTGAGGGATTCGCGCGAAAGCGCGATGGTGTCGATCTCGCCGTTCTTCATGGCGGCGATCGCCTCATCGACGGCCTTGAAGGTCACAAAGGTGGCGTTGGGCGCCGTCCTCTGCGAGGTGCGGAAGGTGGCGGTATTGGCGACACCGCCGATCTTGACGCCGGCCGCGTTGGCGGCGGCGACCGTCGCGATTTCGGCGCCGGGCCGCACCAGATAGGTGCTTTGCAGCAGGTGGTAGGCGTTGCCGAAATCGACAAATTTCTTGCGCTCTTCGTCGACCGGCAGGAACGCCACGTCCCATTTGTTGTCGGCGGCCGAATTCTGGATTTCGCCGGAACCGTCGTGGGCGATGAGTTCGACCGGCACGCCGAGCTTCTTGCCGAGCGCCTCGCCGAGGATCACCGCGACGCCGCGATAGCCGCCGGTCTTCTCGTCCTTGATGGCGAACTGGGCGGAGGGCGACGGCGCAACGGCGATGGCGACGCGCAATTTTCCGGTTGGTGCAAGCTGTGCGGCAGGATTGGACATGGATTTCGAAACTCCAGAATGACCGGCGTGAGCGCACTGAGCCTATTTCAATTTCCTGCGCCGCCCAAGCCGGGGCGCTCGCGACGGCCGTTTTGCAGATATCCGTTCGTTACCCCAGCGCGCCAGCGCCAGAAAAACCGCCAGCGCGGCAAGCCACACGGTGCGTGCGCCGTAACGGTTATGCGCGGTGGCGAGCAGGCCGAACACAGCCGCATTGCCCAAAATGGCGAAGCCGGCGGTCGCGGCCAATTCGCCGATATCGCTCCAGCCCCGCCGGCTCCACGTCAGCAGCACGAGAACCGGCAGCAGCGCCATCGTCAGGTAGGCGAACGGCACGTCGAGCCAGTTGATCGCGACGAACGAGAGCGTGCCGCGTTGCTGGCGCGCGGCATGCATCGCGGGCAACGCCGCGGGCACATGGTCCTTGATCGTAAAATAAGTGTCCCACACCCAACTCACCACGCCGGCGCCGGTATCGACCATGACGAGTTGCTTCGCCGTCTCGCCGACGACCGAGCGCAGTTGGAGCCACGGATATTCGGCGAGGCTTGCGAGCGCGATCCGGCGCATCTCCTCGTGTAGCCCCTCGAAGCGGCCGAGCGTGTTGAATATGCCGCCGCCCCAGAAAAAGTCGTCGGGGTCGCGCGGCAGCATATTCTTGTAGGGGCATAGTTTCAGGCTCGCATCGGGGCAGTGCCGATCGAGATATTTGTGCACGATGCCGTCTTGCAGCATGCGCCCGAACGAGAGCGCATAGCCACCGGGCGCCCAGCCGAGCGTCCCGGTGACCGAGCCATTGAGTGTCAAAACAAAAATCGCCGAGAACGCCAGCGCGGCGACCGCGCGCCAGATGCGTTCGAGCGGAAAACGCGCAAGCGCGACCAGCCGCACCAGCGCGGCAGCCGCCGTCAGGCCGATCAGCAGCACCAGCGTGCCGCTATGCGTTGCCGCGCCGAATATCGTGAGCACCATCAGCCCGGCGCGCTCGCCTTTGCGCAGTCCCTCGTCGCGCAGCAAGAGCAGATAGAGAGCCAGGATGGCTAGTCCCGCGAAAATATCGGTGAGCAAAATGGCGGTGAGCCAGGGCAGGGTGGTGAACACAGAGAGCGCGGCGATCAGGCCGAGCAGCAGCATCGGCCGCCCACCCAGCTTGTGCGCGCGCAGCATCAGCCCCAGCACCCAGATCGTGAGCGCGGATTGCACGACCAGCACCGGCCAGAAATCGAGCCACTGGCCGGCGACCAGCAGCAATCCGTAGGGCACCGGCCGGTTAACGGCGAGCCTATGGTCGAACCAGGGCGCGAGATAGCCGCCGGTGTCGTACTGCAGCAGCGGAAAGCCGTTCCATAGCGCCGGCGCGAGCAGTAGCGCGAGGCACGCAATGATGGCGAACGCCCACAGGGCGCGGCGGCGAAGCGGCATGGATGGTTCCCCGGCCCGGTCTTGTTACCGGCTTGACGGCGCGCGGGCTAGGGCGAAATGTCGAGCATGTTCGTCACATTCTTCCACGACCTCAAGGCCGCCGGCGTGCCGGTGACGCTGCGCGAATATCTGACGCTGATGCAGGCGATGGAAGCCGATCTCGCTTCCCGCAAGGTCGAGGACTTCTACTACCTGTCGCGGGCGGCGCTGGTGAAGGACGAGCGCAATCTCGACAAATTCGACCGCGTGTTCGGCCGTGTGTTCAAGGGCCTCGAACTGCTCGGCGACGAAACCCAAGCCGAAATCCCGGCTGAATGGCTGAAGAAGCTGGCCGAAAAATATCTCACCGAAGACGAGAAAAAGCAGATCGAGGCCATGGGTGGACTCGACAAGTTGCTCGAGACTTTGAAAAAGCGCATGGCCGAGCAGAAGGGGCGTCATCAGGGCGGCTCGAAATGGATCGGCACCGGCGGCACCTCTCCGTTCGGTCATGCCGGTTACAACCCCGAAGGCATCCGCATCGGCGGCGAGAGCACGCACCGGCGCGCGGTCAAGGTGTGGGACAAACGCGAGTTCAAGGATCTCGACGACGAGGTCGAGCTTGGAACGCGCAACATCAAGATCGCACTGCGTCGCCTGCGCAAGTTTGCGCGCACCGGCGCGCCCGACGAACTCGATCTCGACGGCACCATCAAGGGCACCGCGCACAAGGGCTATCTCGATATTCTGATGCGCCCCGAACGGCACAACGCCGTGAAGGTGCTGCTGTTCTTCGATATCGGCGGCTCGATGGACTGGCACATCAAGGCGACGGAGGAATTGTTTTCCGCCGCGCGCTCCGAGTTCAAGCGCATGGAGCATTTCTACTTCCACAATTGCCTGTACGAGAATGTGTGGAAGGAGAACCGCCGGCGTTATCAAGCGACCACCAACACCTTGGACGTGCTGCACACGTATCCGCACGACTACAAGGTGGTGTTCGTGGGTGACGCTTCGATGTCGCCCTACGAGATCAGCGCGCAGGGCGGCTCGGTCGAGCATTTCAACGAGGAAGCGGGTGCTACCTGGCTCGAACGCGTGACGCGCACTTTCCCGGCGGCGGTGTGGCTCAATCCGGTGCCCGAGGCGGAATGGGAGTTCACCTATTCGATTCAGATGGTGCGGCAGTTGATGGGCGGGCGGATGTTTCCCCTGACGCTGGAGGGATTGGATCGCGCGATGCGGGAGTTGGTGAGGTGATGCGCGGGGGCTTCCGAATTAACGAATCACCTTTATACTGAGCCCACCGTTAACAACCGAAAGGAGGTGATCCAGTGTCTCATTGTCTATCGCCGCGGTCGCCGGCAGTCGTGAACTGGATCTCTAGCCTCTGCGAGGTCCACGCGCGGTGACGTGATCCGTCACCGGTTCACGCGTGCGCGGCAGGCGAACGCCGCGCGCAAACCGGGCCACGGCCTGACAATGGAAGGGCTGCTCGTAAAGGGCAGCCCTTCTTTGTTTGCGATGCCGGCCGTTCGGCCACGCGCAACGCGCAAGCTCAAAGAACAGGCCCAAAAAAAATCGCCGGGGTTTGGCCCCGGCGATCCAGCAGCGTCCTTGATTGTTCGCCTCAGGCGGCGTTGGCCGCGCGCGGCCGCGGGGCCGCCTCCAGCGCCGTCTGCTGGCGTTGCAGGGCCATCACCTCACGCATCAGCCGGGCGAAATCCTTGCGGCCGGTTTCCAGTGCGCCTTCGGTGACGGAGCGTTCCATCTTCTCGCGGCGCAGCGCGGCTTTGAGTTCCTCGATCTCTTCCTGCGCGGCATGTTTGGCGTTGGCCAGCACAACCTCCAGATCGCCGACGCGCTGATTGAGCGCCGCGTTGGCTTCCTCGGCGCGCGTCAGGG
The DNA here is from genome assembly GCA_036268675.1 of Pseudolabrys sp. GTDB lineage: Bacteria > Pseudomonadota > Alphaproteobacteria > Rhizobiales > Xanthobacteraceae > Pseudolabrys. The sequence goes on along the minus strand of DATATS010000173.1, from coordinate 13,360 downwards.
CCGCTTCCTTGCTGCTGAAGGCCCGGGCCAGTTGCGCGCCGTGTTCCGTCAGCGTGGCGCGGATGTGATGGAGTTCGGTCAGTTCCGAATCGCGCTTGATGCGCTCGGCTTCCAGTTCGGAGATGCGCCCCTGCAAGCTATCGCGTTCGAGTGCAATCTCGCCGGCGCTCTTGTCGAATTGGCGGATGTCCTCGGCGCGGGCGAGCAGATGTTCGCGCGCCTCGATCAGCAGCTTGTCGGTTGCGCCGGTGCGCGCCTGCAAGGCCTCGAAGCGCATGCGCTGGCTGGTCAGTTCGTGCTCGCGGCGTTCGTTGGCGGCTTCGAGCGCGGTCGCGAGCCTTGCCCGCTCGGTGTTCACTTCGGCGAAATTGCCTTCGACGTGCCGCAGCCGGCCTTGCGCGGCGTTGAGGCTCGCTTCCGTCTCGGCGAGCTTGCGCGAGAGCCTGGCTGCTTCTGCGCTGGCCTTGTCGAGCGAGGCCAGTTGCGCGCGCTTCTCGTCTTCCAGCAGCAGCAGCCGCTGGCGCGAGGCATTGAGATCGGATTCGAGCGCGATGATGCGCTTGTCGGAGGTGGTCAGCTTGCCGGAGAGCCGTTGGTTGTCCTCGCCCAACGCGGTCTTTTCGGCGGTCTCCAGCGCCAACTGCCCTTCGAGGTCGGCGATCTGCGCGCGGCGTGCGGCGATGTCGATGGCGATCTCGGCGCGGGTCGCTTCCACCGTCTTGAGCTGGTTCTGCGTGGTGGCGAGTTCCTGGCGCAGCGCCAGACATTCGCTTGCCGAGAGATTGAATTTCTTCTCGATCTCGGTCACTTCGTTGCGCAGCTTGCCGTAGGCGGTGCGGGTGTTGTTGAGCACCGTTTGCAGGCTGATCTTTTCGGATTTTTCGGCTTCGAGCGTGCGCAGCGTATTGCTCACCGGATCGGCGAGCTTGGCGACCGCGGCCTTGATGGTGTCGAGTTCGCCGATCTTGTTGTTGGCGTCGATCAGCAAATTGCGCAGCGTTTCGTTCTCGCTGCCGAGCTGGGCGCCGATCGTCGAAAACAGCTCCTCATCGAGTTCGAGCGGGTTTTCGGGTGCTGTGGCGCTGGCGGGTAACGGCGCGCTCGGCTGGTCGAAAAGCCCGGCCTTGCGGGCGAAGAAGCCCCCGAATTTGGTCATCGCTGCGATCCTTGAGTTGCGCCGATCCGCCCGGCCGAAGCGACGCCGAATCACCCTGAAAATCAGTCCTAACGGAATGTGAACGGCGGTGGTAAATGGGTGGTTAATCGCGAAAAATGGTACGCAATCAAACGCTTGGCTATGGCTTGCCGGCCGCGCGCAGAGGCCGCCGGTGGCGTGAGGCTGCGCTCGCCCCGGTGTGTCCGTTTCGCCGCTCCTCACGGAAAATCGTCCGCCGGGGCAGCGTTTTCTTCGTGGCTGAAGCTAGGTCGGCAGCCGCAACTGTGCATAACATCGATGCCGGGTGGCCAGCCGCTCGACTTCGACGCCGATGCAGGCCAGAAAAACCAATCGTCGATTCAGCGGCGCAGCCGGGCAGGGGAGTGCAGTGATGGTTCGTAAAGTGGTGGTTTTCGCCGTTGCGTTGGCGGCATTTGCTTTCTTCGCGCGGGGTGCGGACGCTCATTCGCACAAAAAGATCGATCCGCGCCTCACGGTCACCTCCATCGGAGTTGGCGCCGCGTCGACCGCGACCTTCTTCGCCATCTCGCACGGAAAGCACTGGCACAACGGCCCGCTGGCCAGCGGCACCGCCTGGGGCCTGACGACCATTGGCTGCATGGCCGTATCGCCGATGGTGGCGACCGCCGTGCTCGATCGTCCGCTCAGCTATCGCGAGGCGCACGTGCTGCTCGCCTCCTGCGTGCTGCCGGTGGTCGGCGGCTGGCTGGTCAACGAGGCCTATAACAACGGGACATTGTGGGCGCCCGACGAGAAGCCGGCGCGCAAACATCATCACCACAAGAAATAGTCGCGGCAGGGTTTATTCGCCGCCGGTGCCGATGAACTCGGCGCCGGCGGTTTTGTTTTGATCTGCCTTATGCCCGTTTCGCGATGAACAGGCCTTCGCAAAGGCGGAAGGTGAATTCGTCGCCGCTGCCGGCCGGCTGAAGCACGTCCTTCACCTCCGCTGTCACCTGGGTGAGCATCGCCCGCAGCAACGCCTTCATGGTGTCGTCGTAACGCTGCGCCCAGCTCTTGAATTCCATCGTCTTGTAGATCTGCTCTTCGTGCTCGACGGCGAGCTTGGCCGTCTTGAGCGCCGCGCGCCATTCCTCCATCGTCCATGCGCGCAGATGGCTCGGATCGCGCAGCCGCTCGAATGCATTCACATAGTCGCCGACGCTTCCCGCCGGCACGACGTTGTCGACGAGGGCTGCGAGCGCGCCGGGTTTGAGAACGCGATGCACTTCGGACAGAAATTCGGGAATCGAATCGAAGTGGTGCGGCGCGATGCGGCAGGTCACGAGGTCGAAGCTTGCGTCCTCGAACGGCAGCGCCTCGGCCTTGGCGTAAGTGGTGCGGACATTGGCGAGGCTGCGCCTGGCGGCTTCGCCTTTCACCTGATCGAGCATTTCCTGGGTGATGTCGGTCGCCCAGACGCGCGCCACATGCGGCGCGAAGGTATAGGCGACATGGCCGCCGCCGGTCGCGACATCGAGCACGCGCCAGTCCTTTTGCGGCTTGGTGAGATCGACCAACCGCTCGAGGCTCTTGCCCTTGGCGTGCGGCTTGCTGGTGAGATAGTGGGCGGCGGTCTTGCCGAATTGTTCCTGGACGGCGGTCTTGGTCATGGTGGCTTCCAAGTTATGGCGATTTCCAAGTTGCGACGATTGCGAAAGCGGAGGCGGCGAACGCGCAGTCATAGCGCCTCCGGCAGACCGGCGATACCGGGGGTCCGCCGCGGACAGCTTTTCCAAAACCGCTATAAAGTCAGGACGGATCGTGATCGTCGAATTTGCCGGCGGTCTCGTCATAGCCGTGCCGGTTCGAGTAAAACACCAGCGCCATCAACCCGCCCCCAACAGCCAGCGACATCAATACGCCGCCGGCCATGGCGACGTAACCATAGAGCGGGATGCCGTCGCCGGCGAGATGCACCCAGGCCGTGCCGGCAAACCAGAGCGCGCCGGCGAGCAGGGCGAAAAGCGGAATGAAGATTGCGAATTTCCTCATGTAGCCGATATAGGCGGCCGCGCCGGTCAAATCCAGCCGGTTAAATTCGACGACGCGGCTCAGTCGCGCCGGGAGTCGAGCATCATCCGGATCTTGCTGCCGAGCGTTTCATAAGTGAACGGCTTGGAAACCAATTCGACGTCCGGGTCGAGGCGGCCATGATGAACGATTGCGTTGGCCGTATATCCGGTCGTGAACAAAACCTTGAGCGTAGGCCGTTGCCGGACCGCTTCCTCGGCGAGCTGGCGTCCGTTCATGCCGCCGGGCATCACGATATCGGTGAACAGAAGGTCCACCTCGTGGCCGCGTGCGAGAATTTCCAGGGCGGTAGCGCCATCTCGCGCCGCCAATACGCTGTAGCCCAGGTCGCTCAGAATTTCGACCGTGTATAGCCGCAGCGCTTCGTCGTCTTCGACCACGAGAATGGTCTCGGCGCCCAGCGATTGCGCGCCGGGCGAGGGGCCATCGCTGTCCTCGACGACGTCCTCCTTGCCGTGATGACGCGGCAGATAAATTTTGACGGTGGTGCCTTCGCCGACCTCGCTGTAGATCGCGACATGGCCCGACGACTGACGCACAAAGCCGTAAACCTGGCTGAGACCGAGACCCGTGCCCTTGCCGACACCCTTGGTGGTGAAGAACGGTTCGAACGCGCGCTCCAGGGTTTTTGCATCCATTCCGGCGCCGGTGTCCGACACGGAGATCAGCACATATTGCCCGGAATTGACCGGCTCGGACAGCTTTCTCACGTAAGCGTCGTCGAGATGAGCATTCGCGGTTTCGATCGTCACCTTGCCGCCGTTCGGCATCGCGTCGCGCGCATTCACCACCAGATTGAGGACGGAGTTTTCCAGCTGGTTGAGATCGGCCAGTGTGAGCCAAAGCCCGCCCGACAGGACCGTCTCGAAGGCAATCGTTTCGCCCACCATCCGGCGCAGCATTTCGCAAATGCCACCGACCAGCCGATTGGCGTCGACGGCCTTGGGTTCCAGCGGCTGCTGGCGCGCAAAAGCGAGCAACCGTTCGGTCAATCGCGCCGCGCGGCGAACCGCTTCGAGCGCCATGTCCATGCCGCGCACGATGCGCGATGACGCCGGCGAGGTGGCCATGCCGGCGACCTGCCGCCCGATCATTTCCAGTCCGCCCTGGATGATGGTCAAAAGATTGTTGAAGTCGTGCGCGACGCCGCCGGTGAGTTGGCCGACGGCCTCCATCTTCTGCGCCTGGCGAAGCAATTCCTCAGCCCGTTTGCGGGCCTCGTACTCGGCCTCCAGTTCGTTCGTGCGGTCTTCGAGCTCATGGGTGCGCTCCTTGACCGCCGCTTCGAGCGCCTCGGTGAAATTGCGCAGTTCAACGAGCTCGCGCTTGCGGTCGGTAACGTCGACGCTGACGCCGACGACGCGAACCGGCTTGCCAGCCTTGTCGTAAAAGGCCAGACGGCGCGCCAGGATCCAGCGCATTTCCTTGTCGTTCGGCCGGATGATGCGGAAGTCGAGTTCAAACTCGCGCTCCTTCGCCTCGAGCGCCGTCGCGATGACCGCTCGCAGCCGTAACTGATCTTCGCGATAGACCGTCGCGATCCAGTTCTCATAGCGGCCGTCGAAATCCTCAAGCCCATACATTGTGAGCGCATAGGGCGACAGGCGCACGGTGCCCGCCGCGACATCCCAATCGATGATGCCAATACGCCCGATCTCCTCGGCGAAAAGCAGCAGTTCGGTGCTTTCACTCAGACTATATTCGTCGGGCATGGTCGTCGCGGCCTAGCCACCGAGAATACGTTTGGCGTCGGTCATGGCGCGCAACTTGCCGGCGGCGGTTTGGCGCGGCAAGTGATTGAACCCGCAGGAACTGGTGATGATGGTCTGTTCCGGCGCAAGCCATTTGTATTTGCTGATGCGCGCGGCGACGGTCTCGCCGCTTTCGACGTTGGGGTCCTGCACATCGACGGCGCCGACGCCGAGCTGCTGGTTTCCCAGCAGTCCCTCGAAGTGATGCGTCATGTCGTGCTCGATCAGATACGACGTGGTTTCGATTTTGCACACGAGATCTGCCTTGTAGCGGCCGGCGTCGAAGTAGCGATGGCCGATCTGGCCATCATAGTCCTTGCCGACGGCGTAATTGCCCTGACACACATGCATCGAAGTGTGAATGGTGTCGGGCAGACCCTCGATCGCCATGTTGATCGCGTCGCCGGCGGCCTTGACCTCGTCATCGTCGGCAAGCGTGAACAGCGGTTCGTCGATCTGGATGTTTTTGCATCCGGCTTCGGCCAGCATCCTGAAGTTAAATCGCAGCAGCTTGCCGAAATCGCCCATCATCCTGCCGATGTCGTTGTAGTGCTCATCATAAGCGACCTTCGCCAGCATGTGCGGACCGGTCATGGTGATCTTGACCGGTTTTTCGGTCAGCGCCGATACGCTTCTGAATTCATCCGCGAGGCCGAGATCGATGTTGTCCTGAATGTTCCCGCGGCACGTGACCGCCGGGTGGTATACGTTGGTGTCGTAGGGTGTGATCGGTTTCGGCCGCGGCGCGCCCTCGAAAGCGGGGATTTTTTGCCAGAAATAATTAAGCATGGCGTTGGGAGGTGAATGCCGGTTGTGCGTGCGCCGGTGCATCTCGCCGCCGGTGATCACGTCGATCCCGGCCCGCTCCTGGTCGAGGATCGCAGCTTCCGTTGAGCGGAATTGCGCATCCGTCATTGCGGCCAGTGAGAGGTGCCCGACGGCGACCAGTCGGTCGAGCGCCTCATACCAGTCCGGAACACTGTAGGCGCCGATTACGGTCGTGGCGTATTTTGGGTACTTCATCGCCTCAACGCACACTCTCGACAGCGCGATATATCCTGGCTGCCCAGGTCGTCCCCCGCGGGGTCAGAGTACATCCTTACCAGCATCCGTTGGCTTTGCCGCGTAAATCTTGGACGATGAAGTTTCGCGCGCTTCGACGAGCAATGTGGGCGGGTAAAAAAAGTTCCCTTCCGCCCGCCGCCAACGAAAACGGCGCCCGGCTTGAGGCCGGACGCCGCCAACGCAAAATCGGTCTCGCGTTACTTCTTCATGTTGCTGTTGTTCACCGGGCTCACGGTCTTTGTAGTGGTGGCAGAACCCGTGGTTTCCGAGTTGGCCGCCTGGTAATAGGCGAACTTCGGCGCCCTGTTGAGCTCATCCTTGGTGTAGGTCACCGTGATCTTGGCGATCGTGTTGGAGTTGGGCTTGCGCGTGACGTTCAGCGCGCCGAACGGCAGCGCCACGTCCTTTTCGCCAACGCCGAGGAACCCGCCGACGCCAACCACCACGCCCTTGATCTGGCCGTTATCGGAGATCAGCACGTCATTGACGTCGCCGATCGACTTGTTATTCGGCCCGTAGACGTTGGCGCCGATCAGCTTGCTTGCGCGCCAATCGTTCGCGCTCTGCTGTTGCAGGAAAGTGGCGGGCTGGTTCTGGTCCGACATCTTCTGATTCGGCATCGTGGTCTGGGTCGATGTCGCGCTATTGGCCGGCTGATCCATTTTCGTCGGCTGCTGTGCGAAAGCCGGCACCGCCAGCACGGTGGCAAGCGCGGCGGCAGTCATCGTGTACTTGAGCATTATTTGCTCTCCTCAAATTGTGGGTGAATACGCAAATACGCGTGGCGCGCACGTTGCGCGCGCCGTCTAAAAGGAAAACGCGGGACTTGGCGCCCGCGTTCCATAAAATTACGAAAAGTTAAGTGAGCGTGGAACCGCTACGCGCCTACTTGTCTGCGGCGGCGGCGTCCTTGCCCTTCCTGGCTGTGGACGGCTGCTCATCGTTATCCGGCCCGCTCGGCGCGAGTTGGGCCGCTTCGAGCGGGGCGCCGCGCCGCAGCGTCGAGCGCAGCGCCGCGACTTCGCTTTGCAGCCGCGAATTGTCTTTGCGCGCGGCTTCCAGCGCGCCTTCGACGACTGCGCGCTCCATGCGCTCGCGTTGCAGGGCCGAATTGAGTTCCTCGACCCGCTTTTCGATATTGGTGCGGCTGATCTGCACGTCGGCTTCCAGATGGCCGTTGCGCTCGGTGAGGCCTGCGATTTTTTCCTCGGCGCGGGCGAGCGCGGTTTCGCGGGTCTTGAGAGTCTTGGTCATCGCATTGTTGCGTTCGGTCAGCGCCGCGCGCGCCTGTTCGAGATCGCGGATCTGGCGCTCGCGCGCCTCATGCGAGGCCTCGATCTGCGTCAGCCGCTTTTCGGAGTTGTTGCGGGCGATGGTCGCTTCGACCGACTTGCGGTCGAAGGCCCGCACTTCCTCGGTGCGCGCGATCAGGTTCTGGCGGGCTTCCGACAGCAGCCGCTCGGCGGTTGCCGCGCGCGATTGCAGCGCGTCGAGCCGCATATTCAGGCTGTTGCGCTCGGCCTGATGCTGTTCCTTGGCTTCATCGAGCGCTGCGCCGAGACGGCCGCGTTCGGCATAGGCTTCGGCGAAACTCGACTCGACTTTGCCGAGTTGGGCGCGCGTCGCGGTCAGCGTGTTCTCGCTCTCGGTCAGACGGCGGGTGAGGCGGGCGGTCTCGTTGAGCGCCTGGTCGATCGACAGTTGCAGCTGCCGCTTTTCGTCTTCCAGCAGCGCAAGCTTTTCGCGCGCGGCGGCGAGTTCACCTTCCAGTTCGCCGATGCGCTTCTCGGCGCCGTCAAACTGATCCTGCAACGTGCGGCGGGCTTCGCTCAGCGCGCGGCGTTGCGCGCTTTCCTGCGCCAACTGGCGTTCAAGCTCGGAAATCTGGGCATTGCGGGCGGATACATCGTTGGAGAGTTCGATGCGCGTGCTTTCGAGCCCGCGCGTCGTCTCGCGCGAGAGTTCGAGATCCTCGTGCAGCTTCTCGGCTTCTGCTTCCAGCGCGGTCGCCTTCTTCTCGACCTGATAGAATTCGCTGCGCAGCGTTTCATAGGACGCACGTGCTTCGTCCAGCATGCCGGACAGGCTCAGCGTCTGCGACTTTTCCTGCTCGAGCGCGCGCAGCGTCAGATTGAACGGGGCGACGATCTTGTCGAAGGCATCCTTGAGCTCGTCGAGTTCGCCGATCTTGCGGCCGGTGTCGGACAACAGGTTGCGCAGGACTTCGTTTTCCTCGCCCATGCGCGAGCCGATGTCGGAGAAATTCTCCACCGAGATGTGGTCGCCGTCGCCGTTGCCGCGGTGGGTGATCGGTCGCGGTGAATAGCTGCCCGCCTCGCTACCCTTGCGTCCGAACAAATCCGTAAACTTCGCCATGACAACGCCTCCAACCCATTGGGCCTACAAATGCCCACGCAACCTCGATTAAGATATTATATACCGTCGCCGTTGGGAACACGCGCGTGGGGGGCTCGTGTGCCGCATCGGCGATGACCTTCATCATGGTTAATGGTCGAAATCACGCGTGAAACCGGTGCCGCTGCGGTTTTGTCACAGGGAAGTCACCGATGAGCGAGAGCGCCGGCGTCGCGGAAGACAACACGGTCGCCTACAGCTACCGGCCATCGCTCCTGGGCGCGCCGTGGGAGTTCCATCTTGTCGGCGACAGTCTGACCTGGGTGGCCGGCGCCAAATCGGGCCGTGTCGCGTTACGTGACATCCGCCGCGTGCGCATGGGCTACAAGCCGGTAAGCATGCAGTCGTATCGCTTCATGACCGAGTTGTGGGCGAGCGGGGCACCCAAGCTGCGCGTCGTCTCGACTACCTGGCAAAGCATGGTCGAGCAGGTGGCGCAGAGCGGGCCTTATTCGGCCTTCGTTGCCGAGCTGCATCGGCGGATCGCGATGGCCGCGCCGCCGGCGCGTTTCGAGCAGGGCGCAAATCCTTTCAGCTACTGGCCGGGCCTTGCCGTGTTCGCCGCCGTCTCGCTTGCGCTTGCCTGGATGACCGTGCGCGGACTGCAAGCCGGAAGCACGGCGGGCGCCGCCTTGGTCGGCGTCTTTCTCGCGCTGTTTCTTTGGCAAGGCGGAAATTTCTTCCGCCGCAACCGCCCGGGTCTCTATCGGCCCGACGCCTTGCCGGCCGAACTGATGCCGCGCGGCTAGTCGCGCACCACCAGCACCGAGCATTTAGTGTAACGCACGACATGGCCGGCGTTTGAGCCGAGGAAATAAGTGCGCATGGCGGGCCGGTGCGACGTCATCACGATCAGGTCGGCGTCGATGGCTTTGGCTTCTTCCAGTATCTCATGATAGATGCCGCCCTGCCGCACAGTGCCGGAGACGCGGCCCGCATCGAGCCCGCATTCGCGCGCCACGATCGCCATGGCGTCTTCCGCCGACTTGCGCTGCTGCACGTCGAAATCAGCCGGCACATATTCCGCCAGCATCACCGGCGTCATCGGTAGCACATTGACCAGCCGCACCGAACCGCCGGAGGCTTTCGCCATCGACACCGCGGCCGCAATCGCGGGCTTGGCGAGTTGCGTGTCGGCGAGATCGATCGGCACCAGAACATGCTTGTACATGACAGCGCCCCTCATTTATGTCGCGCATGATCCGGTCCGAAAACCGGTCCCGCTTTTCGGGATCATGCGCCGTTCGCTGCAATGCCGCGATCATGGCACGTTTTCGCGGGCGCGTTGAGCGATTTAATTGGCCGTCGGGTCGAGGGATTTCGGCGACACGAAGCGCTCCAGCCGGCCGGATCGCGGATGCAGCTTGCTCCACTCGTCGAAGGCGAACTCGACGATCACCAGCCCGGACGTCGGCAGCTTCTCGCGCAACCGCTCGCGCGCTTCGATCTCGCCCGAAGCGATCAGCATGAGCGCCAGATCGTGCAGGCCGGGATTATGGCCGATGACCAAAAGACTATGCACCGCCGCCGGCGTCTCCGTGATCAGCGCAAGAATGGCGTGCGCCGTCGCGTTATAGAGCTGCTCGATTGTTTGTGCCGCCGGCGCCGGCATGAACGCGCCGCTTGCCGATTTCCATGTCTGTTGCGTGCGCGTCGCCGGCGACAGCAGGACGCGATCCGGCGTAAATGCGTGGCTCGCCATATAAGCGCCGATCCTGGCGGCGTCCTTGCGGCCGCGCTCGATCAGCGCGCGGGCGCTGTCCTCGGTCCCTGTGAAGGACCCTTCGGCCTTGGCATGACGAAACAGCAAGAGGCGGCGCATGGTGGTCGTCGATGTGAGATTTGCGTTGAGGGTGGCATGCGGCAGTCGATTTCGAATCTGCGGCAGTCTAGCATGGGCTCGCGCGCTCGGCCCGAGACGCGGACCGCCGCAAACAGGTATTGAGTTCTACTGATGGAACAGACGAACGACGGCGAGACCGTGGCGGGTGGCTGGTATGAGGCGAGCCGGGTCGCGAGCCCCGCGCGCCCGCGCCTCAATTACGACGTCGATGTCGACGTCTGCGTGATCGGGGCTGGGCTCGCCGGGCTTACCGTCGCGCGTGAAGTGGCGCGGCGCGGCTGGTCGGTTGCAGTGCTGGAGGCCAACCGCGTGGCCTGGGCCGCGTCGGGACGCAACACCGGCTTCGTGCTGCCCGGATTTCACGAGTCGATCGAAAGCATGATCGAGCGCATCGGCGTCGATCACACCGCCCAGCTCTGGCGGTTGTCCGAGCTGGGTCTCGACTATGTCCGCAACACGATCGAGGAAACTGCGATGCCGGGTGTCGAGCCCGTGCCCGGCTGGCTGCATGTGTCGCAGACCGACAATCAACGCACCATCGACGCCGACGTCGAACGGTTGCGCTGGATCGGCGTTGATGTCGAAGCGTGGCCGGTCAGCCGCGTGCGCGAGGCGCTGCTCAATCCGCGTTATTTCGGCGCCATGTATTTCCCGCGCGCCTTCCATATTCATCCGCTCAATTATGCGCTCGGTCTTGCGGCCGCGGCGGAAGCGGCCGGCGCGCGCATTTTCGAGGGCACGCCCGCGGTGTCGATCGACCCAGCCGGCGTGCGCAAGCGCATCGGCACGCCCGGCGGCCGGCTGCGCGCGAGCCACGTGGTGCTCGCCGGCAATGTGCATCTCGGCGCGCTGATGCCGCGGCTTGCCGCGACGCTGCTGCCGATCACGACTTATGTGATGGTGACGGAGCCGATCCCAAACCTCGATCAGGTCGTGCACTACCAAGGGGCGGTCAGCGACACCGACCGCGCCGACAATCACTATCGCATTGTCGGCGGCAATCGCCTGCAATGGAGCGGCCGCATGCGGGTCTGGCAGGCCGATCCACGCTGGATTGCGCGCGGGCTTCGCGCCGACATCATGCGCAATTTCCCCGCGCTTGACCGCGTCGAGATCGCGCATCTGTGGAGCGGCACGCTTGGCCGCGCCGTCCACCGCATGCCGCAAATCGGCGAGATGGAGCCGGGCGTGTGGGTGGCGAGCGGCTTTGGCGGCCATGGGCTCAATACGACGGCCATGGCCGGCGAACTGATCGCCCGCGGCATTGTCGACGGCGACCAGACCTGGCGGCTGTTTGCGCCTTACGAACTGGTGTGGGCAGGTGGACGGCTCGGCCGCGCGCTGGCGCAAGGCATCTATTGGGGCTCGCGGCCGCTCGAACGGATCGGGCAGGGGCTGTCGCGCTATCGCGAGGGCGCGCGCGGGCGCAAGGCGGAGCGGCTTGCGGCGCGCAATGGAAACGGCCATGCAACGGTGGGACATGACACAGCCGCCGGCGGGACGCCGCCTGCGAACCCGTTGCTGGCAGGGTCCGGATTCGGTAAACGCCACGAGCCGCCGGAAGCGCCGCCGAATTGAAGGTTATGGTAATGTCGCGTGTCATGATGAATCCTGCTCGCATCGTTTTGCTTTTTGCCGCCATGGCCGCGCTGGGGCTTGCCGGTTGCGCCGCCGGCGGCGGCACCAATTCCATGCTGGGCGGCGCCGCGCCGAAGCCCAAAGCGTTCGTCGTGGCGGATTTCAGTGCGTCGCCCGAGGTGGAGGCGATCGATCGTGGCTTCAGCGTGCGGATGGATCGCAAGGATCCGAATTTTCCGATTCTGGAGCGCAAGCGCCGCACGCTGTCGCGCGTGAACGACGAGATCGTCGCCACCGTCGTTGCCACCATGCGCGAGGCGGGGCTCGACGCCGGGCCCGGCAGTGAGGACCGCATTTCGCTCAAGGATGAAACGATCCTGATCAACGGCGACCTTCACCCGGCGAGCCTTGCGGACCTGGCGAAGAACGTGAAGATCGGGTTTGGCCCCGGCTATGGCGGCGTTGCCGCGGACATGACGGTGTCGAGTTTCTCATTCGGCGGCAAGAAGCGACTGCTGACTTTCGTTGCGCAGGCACCGCGCAAACACGCTGCTCCCAATCGAAAGGAGACAGCCGCCCGCGACGCGGCGATCGACGCAGCCCTGGGCGCCGAGGGAACTGCGGCGGTGAAGCTCTCGCCCGAGACGCAAGCGCAGGCGCGCGGGCTCGGCCGCGCGATCGGCGAGCGCCTCGTTGCCTTTGCGCGCGAGCAGAATTGGCTGTCGCAGGGTGAAGCGGCGGCGGCGGAGGCGGATTCCGGGACGAGCGAAATGGCAACGCCGATCCCGCGACACCGTCCGCAGGCGAAGTCAAAGCCGGAGCCCGCTGACGCAGCGCAGCCTCAGCCGGCCGCGCCGCCGGACTGAGGGCGTTCAGCGTCCTTCTCTCCGCGCCATGAACGCGAGACGCTCGAATACATAGGGCGCTGCGTGTCAGCGCCCGTCGCGTCTCGCCATGAACGCGAGACGCTCGAATACATAGGGCGCTGCGTTTCAGCGCCCGTCGCGTCTCGCCATGAACGCGAGACGCTCAAATAGATGCACGTCCTGCTCGTTCTTGAGCAGCGCGCCGTGCAGCGGCGGGATCAGCTTTTTCGGATCGCGCTCGCGTAAAATCTCCGGGCCGATATCCTCGGCCATCAACAGCTTGAGCCAGTCGAGCAATTCCGAGGTCGACGGCTTCTTCTTGATGCCGGGCACATCGCGGATTTCGTAGAACAGCTTGAGCGCCTCGGAAACCAGACGCTGCTTGATGCCGGGGAAATGCACCTCGATGATCGCCGTCATGGTGTCGGCGTCGGGAAACCGGATGTAGTGGAAGAAACAACGGCGCAGGAAGGCGTCGGGCAATTCCTTCTCGTTATTGGAGGTGATCATGACGATAGGGCGGCGGCGCGCCTTCACGGTCTCGCTGGTTTCGTAAACGAAGAATTCCATGCGATCGAGTTCCTGCAACAGGTCGTTGGGGAACTCGATGTCGGCCTTGTCGATCTCGTCG
>DATATS010000172.1:0-3269 GCA_036268675.1 Pseudolabrys sp. | reverse complement strand
CAATGAAGCGTTGAAAGTCAGCGATAATGTTGATTGTAACGTGTTATGTTGACAGTAAACCCCCCATCACCTTAAACGGCGCGCAATCCGGGGAGATGTCCCGTGGACCGCGGCGCGCCGGGAGCGCTGAAACGACATGGTTGAGGCCAAAGTTACGAGTGCGCAAGAAATGGCCGGTGCGCCGCCCGAGGCGGATCACCCGCATGCCTCGCTCATTGCCCGTTTTGGGGCCGACACGCCGCTCAAGCTCGACGCAGGCGTGGAGCTTGCCCCGTTCCAGATCGCCTACAAAACCTATGGCGCGCTCAATGCCGCGCGCTCGAATGCCGTGCTGGTGTGCCATGCGCTCACTGGCGACCAGCACGCCGCGAGCGCTCATCCAGTGACCAACAAGCCGGGCTGGTGGGACACCATGGTCGGGCCCGGCAAGCCGATCGACACCGAGCGCTATTTCGTGATCTGCCCGAACGTGGTCGGCGCCTGCATGGGCACGACCGGTCCGGCATCGGTGAACCCGAAGACCGGCAAGCCGTGGGGCCTCGATTTTCCGGTGGTCACCATTCGCGACATGGTGCGCGCGCAAGCCATGCTGCTCGATCAGCTCGGCATCGAGACGCTGTTTTCGGTCGCCGGCGGTTCGATGGGCGGCATGCAGGCGCTGCAATGGGCCGCCTCCTATCCGGAGCGCGTGTTCTCGACGCTGCCCATTGCTTGCGCCACCCGTCATTCGGCGCAGAACATCGCGTTTCACGAGGTCGGCCGTCAGGCCATCATGGCCGATCCGGAATGGAAACAGGGCCGTTATCTGCTGGAAGGCGGCAATCCGCGCCGCGGGCTCGCGGTCGCGCGCATGGGCGCGCACATCACCTATCTGTCCGACGCCGCGCTGCATCGGAAATTCGGCCGCAAGTTTCAGGATCGCGAGAATCCGACTTTTTCGTTCGACGCGGATTTCGAGGTTGAATCCTATTTGCGTCATCAGGGCATCTCATTCGTGGAGCGATTCGACGCCAATTCGTATCTATATCTGACGCGCGCCATGGACTATTTCGATCTCGCTGCCGATTACGACGGACTGGTCGCCAACGCATTCAAGAATTCGCCGACGAGGTTCTGCCTGATTTCGTTCACGTCGGACTGGCTGTTTCCCACCGTGGAATCGCGCGCCGTCGTGCATGCGCTGAACGCGGCCGGCGCGCGCGTCTCGTTTGCCGAAATCGTCACCGACAAGGGCCATGACGCCTTCCTGCTGGATGAACCGGAATTGTTCGGCATCGTGCGCGGCTTTCTGGATGGCGCCGGCGAAGCTCGTGGTTTGGCGCGCGGATTGATTGGCAAGAGCGCTGGCAGAAAGAACTGAGGCGATGGCCATGCTGACACGCACCGCGCCTAATCTCACCGCCGCCAATATCGCGCGCAATGCGGGCGGCGCTCGCGTCGACTTGGTGCTGGTCGCCGATATGGTGGAGCACGACGCCAAGGTTCTCGACGTTGGCTGCGGCGACGGCGAATTGCTGCGGCTCCTCGGCGAAAGCCGCGGCGTCGACGGCCGCGGTATCGAGCTATCGCGCGAAGGCGTGAACGAATGCGTGGCCAAGGGACTAGCGGTGATCCAGGGCGACGCTGACACCGATCTGGCCGACTATCCCGACGATGCCTTCGATTACGTGATCTTGTCGCAGACGTTGCAGGCGACACGCCATCCACGCATCGTGCTCGAACATATGCTGCGGATCGGCCGTCGCGCCGTGGTGTCGTTTCCGAATTTCGGCCATTGGCAGGTGCGGCTGCAATTGCTGTTCGCCGGCCACATGCCGCAGACTGATATCCTGCCCTATAGCTGGTACGACACGCCCAATATCCATCACTGTACCATCAAGGATTTCCGCCAGCTCTGCGAGGTGACCGGCGTGAAGATGGAAAAGGCCGTGGCGCTCAATGCTTGGGGCAAGCCGCTCCGGCTCAATGCGCCCTGGTGGTTCTGGAACCTGTTCGGCGAGCAGGCGGTTTTTTTGCTCAGCCGCAAGGATTGAGCGCGGGCGGCGGGCTCCGTCACAATTCATATTGCCCTTTAACTTTGCTGCGCATGCAAAGAACCTTCGTATAAAGTATTCGCGCTATGATTTTATGCATTTGTTTTGAACTATAAGTATATCAGAAACATTCGGCGTATATAAATTCTTCGCCATAAGTCCCAGTCAGTAATACCTGCTATGCTGACCACTAAATTACCTTCCGGTGATCACGATCTCGCCACATGCAGACGGCGTTTAGTCCCCGAAGTTCGATGCCGATTCTATCGGACTCGAACACTTTGCTTTGACGATAAGGGGACTGATACGGATGAGACATCGCATGAAAAGGGCGACGGCGACTTCGTTGTGCGCCTTGGTCTTGGTTGCAGCAGCCGCAACGGCTCATGCCAGGCCGCGGCACCACCACCACCACCGCCGTGCCGTTACATCGGCCCATATCAATGCCAGTGCGGCCGATATTAATCGCTATCCATTCCTTGCCGACCCGGAGGCCGGGGCAAATGGCGCCGCCAAAACCCGCGAGCCGCACAGCCGCCAGGCTGCCAGGCGCGCTGCGCGGGTCGCTGCGCAGTCGCATGCGAACTCCGCCTATGGCGACTACAGCAGCAACGATCTGGTCGCGGAGGCGCGCAAATATATCGGCACCAATCCGACCGGGCGCGGCAGCCTGTGGTGCGGCGCCTTCATGGACCTGGTTCTCAAGCAGACCGGCCATAAAGGTGGAGGCAATCTCGCTTTGGGTTATGAGCATTACGGTACGCGCGTGAGCGGACCTCAGGTCGGCGCCATTGCGGTGATGGGCCGGCACGGCGGCGGTCACGTCGGAGTTGTCACCGGCATCGATGGCAACGGCAATCCGATCATCGTGTCCGGCAATCACAATCACACGGTCGCGGAGTCGGTTTATCCGCGCGGGCGGATCGCGGCCTATGTCGTGCCTGGCGGCTGATCGACGACTAAACCGGCTCTCAAGAAACGCGCCTCGCCCAGCCGGCGGGGCGCGTTCTTTTGTGAGTTCGGTGAATTGAATCGCAGCCGGCTGGCTATCCCCGCGCGCGTTAAGGTTACAGGCCGGGGCCGAATGCGGCTCGCCGTAAACCATTTCACCGTTAATTCATTCCGATCAATCTGTCGAAAAATGCCGTGCTACCTCGAATGCGACGCCGGCCGAAAGCCGGCGCGTACAAGAACACTGGGCAACGGGGTCCCGTCATGCGTATGGATTTCAAGTTC
>DATATS010000171.1:0-9804 GCA_036268675.1 Pseudolabrys sp. | reverse complement strand
GTCGGCAACCATGTGCGTGGTCGCATTGCCGTCGCGGTCGACATCGAGGCGGACCTCGATGCGGCCGAGTTCGGGCGGATCGAGCCGGATTTCGAAGCGGTTCTTGCCGGCGAGCGCCTTTCCGGCGATCTCGATGGCGATGCCGGCGAGGGGGACCGCCGCCGCTTGCGGCGTCAATTGCGGCGCGGGCGCGGGATTTGCACCCGTCGTCTGCGGCGAGGTCTGCGCCGGTGCCGTCAGCGCGACCGGCTGCGGCGCATCGGAGGTTTTCTGCCCGCCGGCGTGCGTATCGCCGTTCGCCGCGGGCTGCGTTACGGATGCGTTCGTAGCGTGGTGGCTGTCGTCGGACTGCGCACCGCGCGCAACTTGATCTTTGCCGGCGTCCTTGTCGGCATCTTTGCCTGCATCCTTGGCGACGACCTGTTGCGAACCGTCGCTCGTGGACGCGGCTACATCCCTGTCCTTGCCCTGCGGCACTGTCTTTGCGGCGGTCTTATCGTCGGCAACGGCCGATGTCGCGAGATTGATCTTCGCGGTCTTGGACACTTGTACTGCGATGGGCGCGACCTGCGGAACAAGAGGCGCGGCCTGCGACAAGGCAACGTGTACGGGGACGACCGCGACGGCATTGGCATTCGCTTGCGCGGCAGGGGCGCCGGTTGCCGCGGGAGCGGCCGTATTCTGCGCATTGGCGATGATGGCGTCGCCCGGCGTCGCAGACTGCTCGGCGTGCTTCGCATCGGACTTGACGTCGGTCTTGGCGTCCGCCTTGGCGTCAGCCTTGGCGTCGGTCTTGCTATCCGTTTTGCTATTCGCCTTGCCGTCGCCCGCGATTCGGTCGGTCTCGCTGTTTATCTTGTCGCTCTTGCCTGATTGGGCGTTCGCCGCATTTGCGTCCTTCGCGCCCGCCTTGGTCTTGGCGGCGCTGTCGTCGGACGAAGTTGCGGCATCGCTTGCCGCCGGCTTGCTGTCATCCGCCTTGGCGGGCGGGGCACTGTCCGATTGGGCGGTGCGCGGCGGCTCGCTCTCGGCTGCCGGTAGGGGCGCTGACAGGTCCGGCGCGCTGTCGTCGAGCAGGCTTTCGAACGGCTGGGGCGGCGCGCGGTCGGGCGCGGGCGGCCGTGGCGCATAGGAAGCATGGTTGAGGGCAGGGGGATTCGATTCGGACGCGACTGACGGCACGGTGGACCTCCGGATATCCGCCATTTGATGTGCAATCGTCAGGCCAGAGCGCAAACCGACCAAATTTTCAGCGATATCAATATGTTATGAAATTTCCCATGGGCCGCCACCGGGCGCCGGGTCGGCAGCCTGTGCTAGCCGGGCGGCAAAATGTGCCCGTCTGAACGCGGCTTTCCGGTTCCCGCGGCACTTTCGTTGCGCGCCATTCGTCGCCACCTATAGTAAGAAAAGAGCCATGCGAAACAGCCTCGATCTCGATCGCGCCCCGCAATCAACCCGTGTCGTCGTCGCCATGTCCGGCGGTGTCGATTCGTCGGTGACGGCCGCGCTGCTCAAGGCGGAGGGCTATGACGTCGTCGGCGTGACGCTCCAACTCTACGATCACGGCGCTGCCACGCATCGAAAGGGCGCTTGTTGCGCCGGGCAAGACATCTACGACGCGCGCAGCGTCGCCGAGCGCATTGGCATTCCGCATTACGTGCTCGACTACGAAAGCCGCTTCAAGGAGGCGGTGATCGACCGCTTTGCCGAAAGCTATATCGCGGGTGAGACGCCCGTCCCTTGCGTCGACTGCAACATGTCGATCAAGTTTCACGACCTGCTCATCACCGCGCGAGAGCTTGGCGCCGAAGTTCTCGCCACCGGCCATTACGTCGCCTCGCGCGCTTTGCCCGGCGGCGGCCGCGCGCTTTACCGCGCCCGCGAGGAAGAGCGCGACCAGAGCTATTTCCTGTTCGGCACGACGCGCGAGCAGCTCGACGTGCTGCGCTTTCCGCTCGGCGAGAAAACCAAGGCCGAGACGCGCGCGCTTGCCCACCAATTCGATCTGGCCATCGCCGACAAGCAGGACAGCCAGGACATTTGTTTCGTGCCGACCGGGCACTACGCCGACATCATCGAGCGGCTCAAGCCCGGTGCTGCGGAAGCAGGCGAGATCGTCGATCTCGACGGGAAGGTGCTGGGCGCGCATTCCGGCATCATCCACTACACCGTCGGCCAGCGGCGCGGGCTGGGACTTGCAACGGGTTCGCCGCTCTATGTGGTGCGCCTCGACGCCGAGCGCCGGCGCGTCGTGGTCGGCGCGCGTGAGGCGCTGCGCACCAGCCGCATCGTGCTGCGCGACGTGAACTGGATCGGCGATGGTCCCCTCGATGCGGCGCTCGCCGGGGATGGCCGCGAGGTGTTCGTGAAGGTGCGCTCCACGCGCGCGCCGCAGGCCGGTTGGCTCAAGGCTGTCGATGGCGGCCATGAGGTCGAATTGGTTGATGGCGAAGACGGCGTCTCGCCGGGCCAGGCGTGCGTTTTCTACGACGCCGGCAGCGGCCAGGCGCGCGTGCTCGGCGGCGGCTTCATCAGAAGCGCGCGAGCAGCCCGGGATGTGCCGCGCGCCGCTATC
The DNA here is from genome assembly GCA_036268675.1 of Pseudolabrys sp. GTDB lineage: Bacteria > Pseudomonadota > Alphaproteobacteria > Rhizobiales > Xanthobacteraceae > Pseudolabrys. The sequence continues at coordinate 7,226 of DATATS010000171.1, read as the reverse complement.
GAGCACATGATGCCGGTGACGGCGAAATAGCCCTGCACGTGGGCGCCAAATTGGGGGCCCGGCATTGGGGGCTGACATCGACAAAAAAAGCGTCGAGCGCGCCTATGCGCTCTGGGCGCCGGTTTACGACATCGTGTTCGGCGCGGTGTTCGACCGCGGCCGGCGCGCCGCGATTGCCGCCGCGGAACAAGCCTGCGGTCCGGGCGGCGGCCGCATTCTCGAAGTCGGTGTCGGCACCGGAATTTCCCTGCCCGACTATCACTCTGGCAACCGGCTCGTCGGCGTTGACCTGTCGGAGCCGATGCTGCGCAAGGCGCACGGCCGTGTCGCCGAACACAAGCTCAGCAATGTCGAGGCGCTTTCGGTCATGGATGCCGAGCGCCTGGCCCTGCCGGACAAAAGCTTCGACGTGGTGGTCGCGCAATTTGTCATCACCGCGGTGCCAAATCCGGAATCCACGCTCGACGAATTTGCACGCGTGACGCGCGCCGGCGGCGAGATCGTGCTGGTCAATCATATCGGCGCCGAGCAAGGCCCGCGCCGGGTGTTCGAGCTTTGTTTTTCTCCGCTCGCGCGGCGGCTCGGCTGGCGGCCGGAATTCAGCTTCGCACGGTTAACCTCTTGGGCCGAGCGCCATGGCGGTGTCCGCCTGATCGAGCGCCGTCCGATGCCGCCGCTCGGGCATTTCTCGCTCATCCGTTTCGAGCGGCTGGCCGAGGCCGCGGCGCGCCCCTAGCCTTGAGCGGAACCACCACCGGTGCTTGCTCGTTATCTGTTCGTCCCCGCGCATTCGTATTGGCAAAGGAGGCGCGCTCCCATGCCCCATGAAACCCGGCTGATCGTCCCAGCGGCGCTTGTCGCCGCCTTTCTTGTCTCGGTGCCGGCGACGGCGCAGCCGCCGCAGCCCTCGAAATCGCCGACGACGTCGCAGACCCAACAGCGCGACGACCCGCAGGCATGCGCCCATGAGCGCGAGACGACCGGATCGGGACAGAACTTGAGCGACCGGCTGGCCCAATCGAACGGCGTGATATGCCCGCCGCCCTCGGTCGACCCGCAGATGAAGCAGCCGGCCCCTCCGGGCGGCACCATGCCGGTGATCCCACCCCCCGGCAGTCCCGGAGGCGATCAGCATTTGCAGCCGAAGTGACGGTCTGACGGGGGTTTTAGCCGCGCTTGCTTGACAGTGTTTGCGACTGCTTCCTATATCGCGCCGCGTAACGCCCCGTATCGGCTTGGCGGGGTAGCTCAGCTGGTTAGAGCAGCGGAATCATAATCCGGAGGTCGGGGGTTCGAGTCCCTCCCCCGCTACCGATTACGGGCGTACGCGGCCGCGCCAGCCGGTCGAATTTTCTGAAATTGCGGGCTGACGGGGCGTGAAAGCTGGAGTTGCGCCATTTCGACAACGCGCGCATTCCTGCTGCGGCGTCACGCCACAATCACAATCGCTTCAGGCTTGTGACAAGGCGGGATTCGAGGTTGCCCCGGGCAGCCTGCGATGGAACAATTGCAACCATTATTCGTATCACTACGTAGATTGACTGCTGATCACCTCTCAATAGACGTCAGGGAGACCCTCAATGGCGCGCACCGCGATTACGCCGGTCCCGCGAACCGTCGCCATCGGACCGGCCGCGGGTTCGACTCGGTCGTTGCCGGTCGACGAGCAGCGCCCTGTCTGGCTTGAGGCTTTCCGGCGCGTACGCGCCGAGACCGAGGCGCGCGCCGCGCATCTGTCGGCCGAGGACCAGATCGTGCAGTCGATGGCGGATGCTTCTCCCGCCAAATGGCATCGCGCCCACGTCACCTGGTTTTTCGAGACGTTCCTGCTGCTGCCGCATCTTGCCGGCTACAGGATTTTCGACGAGCGTTTTCCCTTCCTGTTCAATTCCTATTACGTCGCCGCCGGCCCCCGTCACGCGCGGCCGAACCGCGGGCTGATCACGCGCCCGAACGCGGCGGACGTCGCGGGCTATCGCGCGCATGTGGATGCCGCCGTCGGGAGGCTGATCGAAACCGTGCCGGCGGCGGACGCCGCGCGCGTGTTCGAGATCCTGGAAATCGGCTTGCATCACGAGCAGCAGCATCAGGAGTTGCTGATCACCGACATCCTGCATGCGTTTGCGCAGAACCCGACCGATCCGGTTTATGACGCGGATTGGAAGCCGCCGCGGGTAACGCAGGGTCCGCGCGGATTCATTGATGTGCCCGCCGGCATCCACAAGGTCGGATACGACGGCGATGGCTTCTGCTTCGATAACGAAACCCCGCTGCATGATGAACTCATCCCCGACGTGCGCATCGCGCGCCATCTGGTGAGCAATGCCGAGTGGCTCGAATTCATCGCGGCCGGCGGCTACGCGACGCCCTCGCTCTGGCTGTCGGACGGCTGGGCGGCGGTGCAGGCGGAAGGTTGGCAAGCGCCCGGCTATTGGCGGCAACAAGGCGGCCCAAAGGACGGCAACTGGCATTCGATGACGCTCGGCGGTCTGCGGGCCATCGATCCGGCGGCGCCCGTGACGCATATCAGCTATTACGAGGCCGAGGCCTTCGCCCGTTTTGCCGGTAAGCACTTGCCCAGCGAGGCGGAATGGGAGGTCGCCGTTCGCGCCGATGTGATCGCCGACGCTTTCGGGCTGGCTTGGCAATGGACGCGCAGCGCCTATCTATCTTATCCAGGATACCGCGCCGCCGAAGGGGCGCTGGGCGAATACAACGGCAAGTTCATGGTCAGCCAGATGGTGTTGCGAGGGTCTTCTCCTGCAACGCCAAAAAGTCACGAACGCATCAGTTATCGCAATTTCTTTTACCCGCCGTCGCGCTGGCAATTCACCGGCCTGCGGCTTGCGGAATTCAATTGAGCTTGAGAGGAAGCCAGATGGTCGCGCTCGCACGCTCCCGACGCACGCAGCCGCAAGTCGCGGAAATTTCCGAATTCGAGACGGATGTCGTCGACGGTTTGGCGGCAAGCCCCAAGCGCGTGGCGGCGAAATATTTCTATGACGACGCCGGCTCGCAGCTATTCGAGGACATCACCGAGCAGCCGGAATATTACCCGACGCGTTCGGAAATCGGAATCCTGCGCAGGCACGCGGCCGATATCGCGCGGCTTGTTCCGCAAGGCGCGGCGCTGGTGGAGTTCGGCAGCGGATCGAGCAAGAAGGCCCGCATCTTGCTGCGCGCGCTGCCTGCGCTGGCCGCTTACGTGCCGGTCGATATCTGCGGTGAGATGATCGAACGGGAAGCGACGGAGTTGCGCCGGGACTTCCCCGGTTTGCAGGTGCTGCCGGTGACCGCCGATATCACGCAGAAATTCGCGCTGCCGGAGGCGGCCAAGGCCGCGCCGGTGCGGGTCGGTTTCTTTCCGGGCTCGACCATCGGCAATTTCGAGCCGCATGAGGCGGCGTCATTTCTGCGCAACGCGGCGAAAATCCTCGGGCAGGGCGCGGTGCTGATCGTCGGCGCCGATCTCATCAAGGACGCCAACGTGCTCAACGCTGCCTATAACGATGGTGCCGGCGTCACCGCCCGTTTCAATCTCAATTTGCTCGCCCGCGTCAACCGCGAGCTGGGCGGAACGTTCAATCTCGATATGTTCGAGCATCACGCCTTCTACAACCGCGAGCGCAACCGCGTGGAGATGCACCTTGCGAGCCTCAAGCGGCAGAAGGTGAAGGTTGCCGGCGACACGTTCGACTTCCGTGCCGGCGAGACCATCCACACCGAGAACAGCTACAAATACTCGATCGAGTCGCTGGGCGCGCTGGCGCGTGGCGCCGGCTGGCAGCCCGCCGCGGTGTGGACCGACGAGCAGAAATTTTTCTCGATCCAGGCGTTCACGCTGGCCGAGACGGCTCCCCCCGCCGCAAAGGTCTGACGCGGGGCGCGTAATCGTACTTTCCGAAACGCAAAGGCTACGCTAAGCCATGCCCGGTCGGTGACGCCGATTTTGTGTTGATTGGCAAGGGCAGGGCATCTCATGAAAATTGTCGGTTTTGAATCGGGCAACGGCCCGCGCCTCGGCGTGGTCGAAGGCGACAGCGTTATCGATTTGCAGGCGGTCGATGCGAATGTCCCCGCCGATCTCGGCGAAGTCCTGCGCCGCGGCAATGGCGACCTCAAGCCGCTCGCCGATCTTGCCAAAAAGGCGCCGGCTGCCGCGCGCCGCCCGCTCGCCGGCCTGAATTACGCGCTGCCGGTCGCGCGGCCCGGCAAGATCATCTGCCTCGGCCTGAATTATCTCGACCACGTCAAGGAAGGTCCGCAGAAGGACAACATCCCGAAATTCCAGTCGATCTTCTTCCGCATGCTGACGTCACTGACGCCGCATATGCACCCGCTGATGCGGCCCAAGACATCGATCCAGCTCGACTATGAAGGCGAGATGGTCGTGATCGTCGGCAAGCGCGCCAAGCATCTCACGCTCGAGAATGCGGCCGATTGTGTCGCCGGCTACGCGTGCGGAATGGAAGGCTCCGTGCGCGAGTATCAGCGCCATACGACGCAGTGGGGCATGGGCAAGAATTTCGACCACACCGGCAGCGTCGGCCCCTGGATGGTGACCGCTGACGAATTGCCGCGCGGCGGCAAGGGCCGGAAGATCGAGACCCGCCTGAACGGCAAGGTCATGCAATCGTCCAACACCGACAACTTCATGTTTCCGGTGGCGGAGTCGCTGGTTTATCTGACCGAAGGCATGACGCTGGAGCCCGGCGATATTCTTTTTACAGGTACGCCATCCGGCGTCGGCCACGCGCGCAAGCCCGATCCGATCTGGATGAAGGCAGGCGACACCGTCGAGGTCGAGGTCGAAGGCATCGGGATCTTACGCAATCCGATCGAGGACGAGAAATAGGCGAACGGAACGGTGTGAGCCGCGTTGTCGAAGAAATTATTGGAGATTGCCATGGCCGATTCATTGAATGTGCTGACGATTTGCGGCTCGCTGCGCAAGGGATCGTTCAACGCGGCATTGGTGCGGGCGCTGCCGCCGCTGGCGCCGCCGGACATGAAACTGACGGCCTCGCCGCCGATCGAGACCTTCCCGCTCTACAATGCGGATATCCAGAACGCGTCCGGATTTCCGGCTGAGGCGACCAACATGTTCGAGGCGATCAAGGCCGCCGACGGCGTGCTGTTCGTGACGCCGGAATACAACTGGTCGATGCCGGGTGTGCTCAAGAATGCCATCGACTGGGTCTCGCGCATGCCGGACCAGCCGTTCAAGGACAAGCCCGTGGCGATCCAGTCCTGCTCGCAAGGCCCGCTCGGCGGCGCGCGCATGCAGTATCACTGGCGCATGTCGATGACGTTCCTCGGCGCCTTGATCTTCGGCACGCCGGAGGTGTTCGTCGGCATGGCGCAGAACAAGTTCGACAAAGATACGCTCGAACTCAAGGACCAGCCGACCAAGGATGTGGTCAAGGCGCAGCTTGCGGCGTTTGCGAAATTCATCGTTCGCGTGCGCGCGGCTTGATCTGGTAGCCTACCGCGATGGGCGATGTCGCGATCCCGAAGCAAGGGAATGTCTGATATGCGCCGGGTAATATTGGTTTTCGCCTTCGTCCTTCTCCCCGTTCTCGCGACCGCCGCGGAGCGCTGGCAGACGCTGCCGCCGACACCGGCTGCGATCGCCACGCCGAGAAGCGGGCAGATCGAGGCCGATGGCATCAGCATCCACTACGCGATTTACGGCAAGGGTTCGCCGGTCATCCTGCTGCACGGCGGCCTCGCCAATTCCGACTATTGGGGAAATCAGGTACGCGCGCTCAGGCGGTACCACCGGGTCATCGTCATGGACAGCCGTGGCCACGCGCGCAGCACGCGCGATGCGCAACCCTACGGCTATGACCTGATGGCTGACGATGTGGTCGCGCTCATGGACGCGCTCAAGGTGCGCAAGGCCGATATCGTCGGCTGGAGCGACGGCGGCATCATCGGGCTCGATCTCGCCATGCGCCATGCAGGCCGCGTCGGAAAGATATTTGCCTTCGCCGCCAACACGAAAACTTCGGGTGTGGTCGAGAATGTCGAAAAGAACCCGACATTTGCGGCCTATATCGAGCGGGCCGGCAAGGAATATCGCGCTTATTCGGCAACCCCGAAGGCGTACGACGCCTTCGTCGCCCAGATCAGCAAGATGTGGGCAGCCCAGCCCAATTGGACCGAGGCGCAGCTCAAGACGATCAAGTCGCCGGTACTGATTGTCGACGGCGACCACGACGAGGCCATCAAGCGACCGCACACCGAATACATAGCCGCGACTGTTCCCGATGCCGGATTATTGATCCTGCCGAACGTCAGCCATTTTGCATTTTTGCAGGACCCCGGCATGTTCAACTTTGCGATCCTGCATTTCCTGGGAGACCGATAGAGCACGAGGGCTTGGCAAAGTTCGCCATGCGGGTGCGGGAAAAATACAGAGCCCCTAGCGCATCCGTTTCACAAAATCCGCGACCGCTTTGCCGATCTCGTCCGGGCTGTCTTCCTGCACGAAATGCAGGCCCTTCACGGTGACTTCCGTCTGGTTCGGCCATTTGCGGCAGAGGTCGCGCTGACGGCCAGTAAGGATCGAACCCGGCTCAGCATTGATGAACAGCTTGGGCACGTCGCTTTGCGCGAGCCAGCTTCCGTAACGCTCGACGGTTGCCGTCACATCGGCGGGGGCGCCGTCGATCGGAATCATGCGCGGCCAGGTCAAAGTCGGGCGGCGGTCTTCGCCTGAATTGGCAAAAGGCGCGCGATAGACCGCCATTTCCTCGTCGCTGAGTTTGCGCATCACCGATCCGGGCAGCACGCGTTCGACGAACATGTTGTTGGTGAGGATCATCTCCTCGCCCTTGTCGGAGCGAAAACCCTGGAAGGCGCGGCGCGCGTTTTCCGGCCAGTCGGCCCAGGTGAGCGGCGTAACGATCGCTTCCATGTAGACGATGCCGGTGACGCGCTTGCGGTTCCGTTCGGCCCGGTCGAAACCGAGCGCCGACCCCCAGTCATGCACCACCAGAACGACGCTGTCGCCGAGCGCGAGCTGATCCCAGAGCGCGAACAGGTAGTCGCGCTGTTCGGCGTAGGTGTAACGGTCGGGGCCTGACGATTCGAGCTTGTCGGAATCGCCCATGCCGATGAGGTCGCAGGCAATCAGCCGGCCCAACCCTGCGCAATGCGGCATCACATTGCGCCAGAGAAAAGACGACGTCGGATTGCCGTGCTGGAACACGATAGCGTCG
>DATATS010000170.1:0-13379 GCA_036268675.1 Pseudolabrys sp. | reverse complement strand
GCCCTGCCCGATCAACGCCCGCTCATTCTTATATACCCACGGCCGCGCCGGGCCAGTGCGTTGACCCCCGCGCCCTCCCGGCTACATTGGCGTTTATGACCTATCGCGCGCCGGTTGCCGACATCGCCTTCGCCCTGAAACACGCCGCCGGCATGAGAGCTGCGCTGGCCGAAGGGCTTTACGGCGATCTGGACGAGGAGACCGTCGACAGTGTGCTGGCGCAAGCCGGTCGCTTTGCCACCGAGGTGATCGCGCCGCTCAACAGCGTCGGCGACAAATTCGGCACGCCATTCAAGGATGGCGTCGTCACCACGCCGCCGGGCTGGAAAGAGGCCTACACCGCATGGGCGGCGGCCGGCTGGAACGGGCTTGCCTCGCCCGCGCAATGGGGCGGCCAGGAACTGCCGCATGCGCTGAACGCAGCCTGCGTCGAGATGTGGAACGCGGCCTCCATGGCCTTCGGCATCGGGCCGGTGCTGACCATGGCCGCCGTCGACGCTCTCGCCGTCTCCGGCAGCGACGAGCTCAAGCAGCGCTATCTCAAGAAGCTCGTCAGCGGCGAATGGATGGGCACCATGCAGCTCACCGAGCCGCAGGCCGGTTCGGACGTCGGTGCGTTGCGCACCAAGGCGGTGCGCGCTGGCGACGGCAGCTATCGCATCACCGGATCGAAGATCTTCATTACCTATGGCGAGCACGATCTGACCGACAATATCATCCACTTCGTGCTCGCCCGCTTGCCCGATGCACCGGCCGGCACCAAGGGCATTTCGTTGTTTCTCATTCCGAAGTTCCTGGCCGACGGCACGCGCAACGACGTGCGCGCACATTCGGTCGAGCACAAGCTCGGCATCCATGCTTCGCCCACCTGCACCATGGTCTATGGCGATAAAGGCGGCGCCGTCGGCTTCCTCATCGGCGAGGAACACAAGGGCATGGCCTGCATGTTCACCATGATGAATCGTGCGCGGCTGGCCGTCGGCTTGCAAGGCGTGGCCATTGCCGAACGTGCGACGCAGCAGGCGCTTGCCTATGCGCGCGATCGCAAGCAGGGCGCGACCGGCGCGATCATCAACTACCCCGATGTGAAAAGAATGCTGCTCACGATGCGCGCGCTCACAGGTGCGGCGCGCGCGATCTGTTATGCAACCGGTGTCGCGATTGACCGTTCGCTCTTGGCCAAGACCGAAGCCGCGCGCAAGGCCGCGCACGAGCGCGCCTCGCTATTGACGCCCATCGCAAAGGCCTTCTCCACCGATATCGGCGTCGAGGTGGCTTCGCTCGGCGTGCAGGTGCACGGCGGCATGGGCTATATCGAGGAGACCGGCGCCGCCCAGCATTTGCGCGACGCGCGCATTGCCCCGATCTATGAAGGCACCAACGGCATCCAGGCACTCGATCTTGTTGCGCGCAAGGTTCCGGTTGATGACGGCAAGTCGGTTGCCGGCTATCTCGACGAACTGCGCGGCACCGTCGGCGCATTGAAAGCAAGCAACGCGCCGGGATTTGGCGAGGCCGCCGCGCGCCTCGGCGAAGCCTTGGAATCGCTCGACCGCGCCACGCAATGGCTGCTGTCCCAGAAAGGCTCGCAGGCCGCGCTTGCGGGCGCAGCACCTTATCTGCGGCTGTTCGGCAACGTCAGCGGCGGCTGCATGTTGGGCGAACAGGCGCTCGCCGCGCTACGCGAAACCGGTGACGGTGCGGCGCGCATCGCGCTGGCCCGCTTCTTTGCCGAGAACATCGCGGTGCAATCGGCCGGTCTCGAGCGCAGCGTGACCGAGGGCGCCGACAGCATCACGCAGTCCGACGCGGCCTTGGCGGGCTGATGTCACTTAAAGGCAAAACGCTATTCATTACCGGTGCTTCGCGCGGCATCGGGCTGGCGATTGCGCTGAAAGCTGCCGTCGACGGCGCCAATGTGGCCATCGCAGCAAAGACCGTCGAACCGCATCCCAAGCTCGAAGGCACCATCCATACGGCGGCCGCGCTGATCGCCAAAGCGGGCGGCGGCGCGCTTCCTTTGGCCGTGGATGTGCGCGACGAGGCAGCGGTGAAGGCCGCAATCGACCAGACCGCGCAGAAATTCGGCGGCATCGATATCGTGGTCAACAATGCCAGCGCCATTCAGTTGACGCCGGTCGCGCAGACCGACATGCGGCGCTTCGATCTCATGCACCAGATCAACACGCGTGGCACCTTCATGGTCTCGAAATACGCCGTTCCTTATCTGGAGAAGGCGGCCAATCCGCACATCCTGATGCTTTCGCCACCGCTCGACATGGCGGAGAAATGGTTCGCGCCCCACACTGCCTACACCATGGCAAAATTCGGCATGAGCCAGGTCGTGCTGGGGCTTGCCGGTGAGATGAAGGGCAAAGTCGCGGTCAATGCGCTCTGGCCGCGCACGACGATTGCCACTGCCGCGATCAAGAACTTGCTCGGCGGCGATGCCATGATGCAGCGCTCGCGCAAGCCGGAGATCATCGCGGAGGCCGCCTATCGCATCTTTCAGAAGCCGAAAAGTTTCACCGGGAACTTCCTGATCGATGACACGTTCCTTGCCGGCGAGGGCGTTACCGATTTCGACGCGTACCGCGTCGACCCCAGCCAGCCTTTGCACGTCGATTTCTTCGTGCCGGACAATATGCCGCCGCCGAAAGGCGTGAGCCTCAAGGCAAAATCGTAGCGCAATAATTTGCGCTGTACCGCGCTGCCGCGTTACAACGGTTCGATGTCCACGCTGCTCCTGAGCCACCCCGCCTGCCTCAACCACCTGACACCGCTCGGCCATCCCGAGCGGCCCGATCGCTTGCGCGCGATCGAACAGGCGCTTGAGCACGAGCGATTTCAGTTGCTGGCGCGCGAGGAGGCGCCGATGGCGCCGATGGAGATCATCGCCCTCGTCCATCCGATGGATTACATCGAGTCGATCCGCGGCGCATCGCCCTCGGAAGGCATGGTGCGGCTCGACGCCGACACATCGATGTCACCGGGCAGTTTCGAAGCGGCATTGCGCGGCGCCGGCGGCGGAATGCACGCCGTGGACGAGGTGATGAACCAGAAGGCGGCGAACGCCTTCGTCGCGGTGCGCCCGCCCGGCCACCATGCCGAGGTGGCGCGGCCGATGGGTTTCTGCCTGTTCAACAATGCGGCCATCGCCGCGCGATATGCGCAGGATCGCTATGACGTCGAACGCGTGGCGATCGTCGATTTCGACGTACACCACGGCAACGGCTCGCAGGATATTTTCTGGTCCGACAAGAGCGTTATGTATTGCTCGACGCACGAGATGCCGCTTTTTCCCGGCACCGGCGCGGTCAGCGAGCGCGGCGAGTTCAACACCATCGTCAACGCGCCGTTGCGGTCGGGCGACGGCGGCGATGCTTTCCGTCAGGCGTTTGAAAGCGCGATCCTGCCGCGCCTGCGCGAACTCAAGCCGGACTTCCTGGTGATCTCGGCAGGCTTCGACGCGCACACGCGCGACCCGCTTGCCAATCTCAATCTGGTGGAAGCCGACTACACCTGGGTGACGAAGAAGCTGATGGAGATTGCCGACAGCTCTGCACAAGGCCGCATCGTCTCGATGCTGGAAGGCGGCTATGATTTGCAGGGACTGGCGAACTCGGCCGCCGCGCATGTCACCGCGCTCATGGGCGCCTGACGTCAGTTCACCGCGCAGTCGCGCAGGATTTCCGATTTGAACGCCAATCCATGCCCGGGCCGCTCCGGCGCGGTGATGGTGCCGTTTTCGATCGGGACAGGCTCGCGCCACAAATCTGCCGATAGCCGCATGTCCTCGATCCAGAGTCCGTTCGGGATCGATGCCAGCAATTGCACGTTCAGTTCCGGAAACAGATGCGGCGCGATCTTGATTCCCTTGGATTCGGCGATCGCCGCGGTTTTTCTCAAGTCGGTAAATCCGCCGCGCATGGGGTCCGGTTGCAGGATCGGCAGCACAGGGTCTTCGAAAAACGGCGCGAGGTCGAAACGGGTAAAATGAGTCTCGCCGCCCACAATACGAAGATCGAGCGCCCGCGCGATTCTCTTGTAGCCGTCGAAATCGTCCGGCCGCACCGGCTCCTCGAGCCAGTACACATCGTAGTCCTCGAACTTGCGCCCCATCTGAATCGCGACGTCCGCGGTCCATCCCATATTCACATCGATCATGATGTCGACGCCGGAGCCGAGCGCCTCGCGCATGCGCCGCACATTGTCGAGATCGGTCGCGAGGTCCTGCGTATGCGCGACCTGCATCTTGATCGCCTTGAAGCCCTGCGCTTTCAAATGCAGCGCCTTGGCGATCATGCCGTCGCCGCCGCTGCCGCGGAAACAACCGCTGCCATAGACCGGAAGCTGGCTGCGGAAATGCCCCCACATGCGGTGCAGCGGAAGATTGGCGCGTTTCCCGAGCGCGTCCCACAACGCAATATCGAGCGCGGACATCGCCATCGTGGTGATGCCGCCGCGTCCGAAGGTCGTCGTGGAAACCCACAGATCGTCCCAGATTGCCTCGACGGCGCTCGCATCCTTGCCGAGAACTCTCGGAATAATGATTTCTTCGAGGCACGTCTTGATCGTGCCGAGGATGGGACGGAAGACGTTGAGATATCCCATGCCGACGATTCCGCCGGCGGTCTCGACATCGAGCACCAGGATGTTGCGCGCGTCGCCGAAGGCGTGACCTTTCAGCCAAGGATCCTGCGGCCACGGCACGCGCAACTTCGTCAAGCGAATGGATTTGATCGTCATGTCGGTCATTGCGGTCATCCAATCATTTTTTTGGAAACGCTCATTAGGCCGTCAGACCGCCGTCGATCGGCAAGTTCGCACCCGTGATGAAGGCCGCGTCGTCCGACAACAGATAGATGCAGAATTTTGCGACCTCGGCGGGCGTGCCAAGACGGCCGAGCGGGATGGCTTCCGCCATTTTCTGCTTTGCGGTTTCCGGATGGCGCGCCGTCTGCGCCGTGAAGTCCACCATCGGCCCTTCCAGAAAGGCCGGACATAATGCGTTGCAGCGCACCGGCGGCTTCATGCGCGCGCCGTGCAGCGCCACGGATTTTGTGAGCAGCGAGACGCCACCCTTCGACGCGTTGTAGGCGGCGAGATTGTGCCCGCCGACAAGACCCGACACCGATGACAGATTGACGATGGCGCCGCCCTGCTTGCGCAAGAGCGGCATGGCGTATTTGCACCCAAGGAAGGTGCCGTCGAGATTGACGGCGAGCACGCGCCGCCAGTCGGCGAAGTCGAGTTGCTCAACACTGCCGAGCGCGACAATCCCCGCAGCGTTCACCAGCCCATCGAGGCGGCCGTGCTTCTGCCCGGTCTCGGCCGCCGCGCGCTGCCAGCCGGCCTCCGAGGTCACGTCGAGCACGAGATCGATGCCGTCGCCGGCCTTGAGATCGGATGCGATCGCGGTGCCGCCGGCGTGTCGAACGGCGGCCGCGACCGCGCCGCCGACCGCGCCAGCCGCGCCCGTGATGAGGACGATTCTGCCCTTGAGGTCCGCCATGCCGCGCATCCTAGCCGCTGGCGAACGCCCTTGCGCCCACTATCTTCAAGGCGCGTGGAGCGCTTAGGATGCCCCGCACGAATCGAGCATGAGACTAAAAGCCATGGCCGAAACCGGCAACGCGGACATCAAGAAGCTGCCCTTCGAGCGGGCGATCGAGGAGTTGGAATCGATCGTCAAGCGGCTGGAGGAAGGCAAGGTGCCGCTCGAAGAATCAGTGGCGATCTACGAGCGCGGCGAAGCACTCAAGAAGCGCTGCGAGGAACTGCTCCGCCAGGCCGAGGCGCGCGTCGAAAAGATCACGCTCGACGCCCAGGGTAAACCCACCGGTAGCGAACCGCTCGACGTCGATTGATCGGATTGCGGTCGGAAATCCGCAGACGGCCGAGCGACTTGCGCGGTATTGCCGCTCTGTCGCCGTGCCCCGATCGCATCGGCAATGGCCTGCCCGCGTTAGGCTTTATTGCGAAAATGGGGCGGAAACCGAGCCTGGATCGGGCACAACGGTGGAGGTCGAATTGCTTGGCTGCGGCCATTTGGTGTATGCCTTTCCCGTTTTGCGGGGAACCTATGCCGGTGTCCGCCCATTAATCATCAATCGATGTGGAGTTGATTTTTGTCCGAAGCTTCCAAGACGCCCCTCCTCGACCGCGTCCACTTGCCAAGCGACATGAAGAACCTGTCGGCGGAGCAACTGCGCCAGCTCGCCGACGAATTGCGCTCCGAGACGATCTCCGCGGTTTCCAAGACCGGCGGACATCTCGGTGCCGGCCTCGGCGTGGTCGAACTGACGGTCGCGCTGCATCACGTCTTTGACACGCCGACCGACCGGTTGATCTGGGACGTCGGCCATCAGGCCTATCCGCACAAGATCTTGACCGGCCGGCGCGACCGCATCCGTACCTTGCGGATGGGCGGCGGGCTGTCCGGCTTCACCAAACGCGCCGAGAGCGAGTACGATCCGTTCGGCGCAGCACATTCGTCGACCTCGATCTCGGCCGGCCTCGGCATGGCCGTCGCGCGCGATCTCAAGGGCGAGAAAAACAATGTCATCGCCGTGATCGGCGACGGCGCCATGTCGGCGGGCATGGCCTATGAGGCAATGAACAATGCCGGCGCAATGGATTCCCGTCTGATCGTCGTGCTCAACGACAACGACATGTCGATTGCGCCGCCGGTCGGCGCCATGTCGGCCTATCTGGCGCGGCTCTATTCCGGCAAGACCTACCGGACGGTGCGCGACATCGGCAAGCAGCTCGCCGCCCGTTTGCCGAAATTCTTCGAGACCAAGGCCAAGCGCGTCGAGGAGTTCACCCGCGGCTTCATGGCAGGCGGCACGCTGTTCGACGAACTCGGCTTCTATTATGTCGGCCCGATCGACGGCCATAACCTCGATCACCTGCTGCCGGTGCTGCGCAACGTGCGCGACGCGGAAAACGGTCCGATCCTGGTGCACGTCGTCACGCAGAAGGGCAAAGGCTACGCGCCGGCGGAAAAATCCGCCGACAAATATCATGGCGTCGTCAAATTCGACGTCGCCACCGGCGCGCAGATGAAATCGAAATCGAATGCGCCGCAATACACCAAGGTCTATGCCGAGAGCCTCATCAAGGAGGCGCGCAAGGACGACAAGATCGTCGCCGTCACCGCCGCCATGCCATCCGGCACCGGCCTCGATCTGTTCGCCAAGGAATTCCCCAACCGCTGCTTCGACGTCGGCATTGCCGAGCAGCACGCGGTGACGTTCTGCGGCGGGCTCGCCACCGAAGGCTTCAAGCCGTTCGCCACCATCTATTCGACCTTCCTGCAACGCGCCTACGACCAGGTGGTGCACGATATCGCGGTGCAGCGGCTGCCCGTTCGTTTCGCCATGGATCGCGCGGGTCTCGTGGGCGCTGACGGCCCGACCCATGCCGGCTCGTTCGACGTTGCGTATCTGGGCTGCCTTCCCGGCTTTGTGGTGATGGCGGCGGCCGACGAGGCCGAACTGGTGAACATGGTTGCGACGCAGGTTGCGATCGACGACCGGCCGTCCGCGCTGCGCTACCCGCGCGGCGAGGGCCTCGGCGTGCCGATGCCGGAAGAGGGCAAGCCGCTGGAAATCGGCAAAGGCCGGATTGTGCGCGAAGGCCACAAGGTGGCGCTGTTCTCGTTCGGCACGCGCCTCGGCGAGTGCCTCAAAGCCGCCGACGAACTGGCGGCACATGGACTCTCGACGACGGTAGCCGACGCGCGCTTCGCCAAGCCGCTCGACACCGATCTGCTGCTGCGGCTCGCGCGCGAGCACGAAGTGCTGGTGACGGTCGAGGAAGGCTCCATCGGCGGCTTCGGCGCCTATGTGCTGCAGGCGCTCGCCGACAACGGCGTCCTCGACAGCGGCCTCAAGGTCCGCTCGATGGTGCTGCCGGATACCTTCATCGACCAGGATTCGCCCAACGCCATGTATGCGGCTGCCGGCCTCGACGCCGCCGGCATCGTCACCAGGGTGTTCGAGGCGCTGGGCAAGGACGCCACCGCCGAGACGGTGAAGCTGGCCTAAGGGTCTCCGTGCCACCGCGAAAAGACCGCGCCGATCGCCTGCTGGTCGCGCGCGGCCTGTTCGAGAGCCGCGCCAAGGCGCAAGCCGCCATCGAAGCCGGTCTGGTGACGGCTGGCGATGTCGCGGTGCGCAAAGCCTCGGAGGCAATTCCGCTCGACGCAGCCTTGAACGCTACTCCGGCGCATCCTTATGTGTCACGCGGCGGCGTGAAGCTTGCGGCAGCACTCGACCATTTCGGCTTCGACCCGAAAGCCCGGGCGTGTCTGGATGTCGGCGCATCCACGGGCGGTTTTACGCAAGTGCTCATCGAACGCGGCGCGAAAACTGTCTATGCAATCGATGTCGGGCACGGACAACTGCATGCGAGCTTGCGGACGCGACAGCAGGTGGTTTCGCTGGAAGACACCGATATTCGCTCGCTCGTTGCGGCCCAACTCGGCGATCCGCCCGATCTCATTGTCGTCGATGTCAGCTTCATTTCGCTCAAGCTCGTCCTGCCGGCAGCACTTGTGCTGGCGAAGCCAGCCGCGCAACTTGTTGCGCTGATCAAACCACAATTCGAGGCCGGGCGGACACATCTAAAAAGGGGCATCGTGCGCGACCCTCACATTCATGCCGCCGTTTGCGACGACATTGCCGCATTCACGGCGACACTCGGCTGGCGCGTCATCGCCGTCATCCCCTCTCCCATTGCTGGCGGTGACGGCAATGTTGAGTTTTTGCTCGGGGCCGCGCGTGACTGAGCAACTCACAATCGCGCGCATCGGACAACGCGGGGACGGCATCGCGGATTCGGTCGCAGGTCCTCTCTACGTGCCCTATGCGCTGCCGGGCGAGACGGTGACGGTCGAGGCCGTTGCCGGTCATCCCGACCGGCGTCATCTCCTGCACGTCGAGAAGCCGAGCCATGAGCGCGCCCAACCGGTCTGCAAACATTTCGGTACTTGCGGCGGCTGCGCCATGCAGCATTGGTCGCTCGCCGAATATCATGTGTGGAAGCGCGCGCTGGTGGTGGAAGCGCTCGGCCGCGCCGGACTTGTCGGCCCCGTCGACGAAAAGATCGTCGACGCGCACGGACACGGCCGCCGGCGCGCGGTGCTGCATGCGCGGCGCGGCAATAACGACATCCTCGAAGTCGGCTTCACCGCGCCGCGCGCCCACCATGTCGTTGCCATCGACCGATGTCCGATCCTGGCGCCGAGCCTCGACGGCGCGATCGAGGCGGCCTGGGCGATCGCCGGCGTGCTCAAGCCCACCAACAAGCCGCTCGATATTCAATTCACCGCGACCGACAGCGGCCTCGACGTGGATGTGCGCGGCTCGGGTCCCATTACGTCCAGGCTCACGACCGCGCTGGCGCGCCTTTCAGAGACACACAAGCTCGTGCGCATTACCCGACATGGCGAGCTGGTGACACAAAGCGCGCAGCCTTTATTGAAGATCGGCCGCAGCCACGTGCCTTTGCCGCCAGGCGCTTTCCTGCAAGCGACCGCCGAGGGCGAGGCCGCGCTGGCGCACCTGGTGCTCGCTCACGTTGCCGGCGCCAAGCGCGTCGCAGATCTTTTTTCCGGCATCGGCACGTTTGCGCTCAGACTGGCCGAAACCGCGCGCGTCACTGCCGCCGACAGCGAGGCTGGCGCCATCGAAGCGCTCAAGCGCGCGGTTGCGACCACATCAGGTCTGAAGCCGGTCGAGGCAAACGCGCGCGATCTTTTCCGCCGTCCGTTGATGGCGAGCGAACTCAAAGGGCTCGACGCCGTGGTGTTCGATCCGCCGCGCCAGGGCGCCGAGGCTCAGGCGAGCGAACTTGCCAAAAGCAGCGTGCCCATTGTGGTCGCGGTGTCCTGCGACGCCGGTACCTTCGCGCGCGATGCAAAGATTCTGGTCGACGGCGGCTGCAGGCTCGTCGCGGTCACAGCCGTCGACCAGTTCCGCTATTCGTTCCACGTCGAAATCGTGGCGAAGTTCGAACGGCGCGCCTAGCGAAAATCAAGTCCGCCGCCGCCCCAGCGATCCTGCCAGCGTTTTTCGCCGATGGTGCACGATATGCGCGGCTTGTCGGCCGATACCGGTATGACGCGCGGCACAGGCTGATGGCCGGCGACTTCGAGCACCAGTTTTGTGCGCGTCGCATCGATGAATTGCGCGCGCTCGCGGATCGGCACCACGAAGGCACCCGGCCCGCCGACCACGCAGTCTTCGTAGTACCAGTCGAGATGCTCGATATCCATGGTGCCGGGATTGGGCCGCTTGAGCATGATCGGCAGGCCGTTGATGGTGATGCCGGCGGCCAGCACCTCGTCGCGCATCGGCACCACCAGCGGCCCGGAATTGTTGGCGCCGTCGCCGGACACGTCGATCACGCGGCGCGCGCCGCGATAGCCGCTATGCTCGAACAACGATTTTCCGAACCGCAACCCGCCGGAAATCGACGTGCGCGAGGCGCGCCGGTAGGGCGCGCGCGCAATTTCCGCCGCCACCGCATCGGCCGACTCCGGTCCCTCGATCAGCCGCCACGGCATGACGATCTTCTGGTCGGACTCGCTCGCCCACTCAAAATAAGTGATGGCGACCTTGCCGGTGCCGCCTTCGCGCAGCGCCTGCAGAAATTCGTGCGAGGTCAGCGCCTGCACGTAGCCCTCGCGTTGCAGCGCCTGTTCGTCCGGGTCCATCGAATAGGATACGTCGACTGCGATCACCAATTCGACGTCAACTCGAATCGCGGAAGCACTCGTGTCGGCAAAGCGCTGGACCGGCGCTGCAGCGGCGGCGCAAATGCCGGCCACCATCAGCCCGCCGAAAATTATGGAAAGTTCACGGCCGCCCATCAACGTATGCTGGCATGAGGCGCGGGCAAAAAAAAGGCCACGCAACCCCGGGCAATTATCCGAGAGGCTAGCCTTCCAGCGCCTCGGTTTCCACGATTTCAATGCCGAAACCGCCGAGACCCACGTAAGTGCGCTGGCTGGACGCCAGCAGCCGGATCGAGGAAATGCCGAGGTCCTTGAGAATTTGCGCGCCGAGACCGATCTCGCGCCATTGCCGGGAGCGCGCGGCGTCAGCGCCGGTGTCGCCCTCCTGCGGGATCTCCGCCACTGGCACGCCGGCGGTGCCGTCGCGCAGATAGACGATGACACCGCGGCCATCCCGCTTGAAGCGCGCGAGGGAAGCGCGGATCGTCTTGGCGCCGCCGAACACATCGCCGATCACATCGGCACGGTGCAAACGCGCCGGCATGGTTTTGCCATCGCCGACGTCGCCGAAAACGAAAGCCATGTGATGCACGCGGTCGAACGGCGTCACATAGGCATAACCCTTGAGCGCGCCGATTTCGGACGCGACGTGAAATTCAGCCACGCGCTCCACCAGCTTGTCGCGGCTCTGGCGATAAGCGATCATTTCGGCGATCGAAACTTGCGCAAATTTATGCTTGGCGGCGAAAGCCGCGACCTGCGGCCCGCGCATCACGGTGCCGTCGTCATTGGTGAGTTCCGCCAGCACGCCGACCGGCGGCAGCTTGGCGAGACGACAAAGATCGACGCAGGCCTCGGTGTGGCCCGAGCGGATCAGCACGCCGCCTTCACGCGCGACCAGCGGGAAAACGTGGCCGGGCCGCACGAAATCCGACGCACCGTTATTGTCGTTGGCGAGCGCGCGCACGGTATTGCAGCGCTCTTCCGCCGAAATGCCGGTGGTCAAGCCGTGACGCGCGTCGACCGAGACGGTGAAGGCCGTGCCGAGCGGAGCATCGTTTTCCGCCACCATCGGATCGAGGCGCAATCGCCGCGCCCAGTCGACGCCGAGCGGCGCGCAGACGATGCCCGACGTGGCGCGGATGATGAAGGCCATCTTTTCCGCCGTGCAGAGTGACGCGGCGACAAACAGGTCGCCCTCGTTCTCGCGGTCGTCGTCGTCGGTGACGACCACGATCTCGCCTTTGGCGAACGCGGCAATCGCGGCTTCGACGCGGGCATGGCTGTCGGACACTGGCGTCACCTCACCGGCCGCGTCAGGGCTTGAACGGCCATGCCGTTCCTTCGCCCATCTGGCCGCGGTGCATCAGATAGTGATCGGCCAGCACGCATGCCACCATGGCCTCGCCAATGGGCACGGCGCGGATGCCCACGCACGGATCGTGGCGGCCTTTGGTCGAAACGTCCGTGTCGTGGCCGTAGCGGTCCACGGTCTTGCGCGGGTTGAGGATCGACGATGTCGGCTTGACCGCGAAGCGCGCGACGATTTGCTGCCCGCTCGAAATGCCGCCAAGAATGCCGCCGGCATGGTTCGACAAAAACACCGGTCTGTTGTCGTTGCCCAAATTCGGATCTTTGCGCATCTCGTCGGCGTTATCTTCGCCCGACATCGCGGCCGTGGCAAAGCCGTCGCCGATCTCGACGCCCTTGACCGCGTTGATGCCCATGAGCGCGCCCGCCAAATCGGCATCGAGCTTGGCATAGACCGGCGCGCCCAATCCGGGAGGCACGCCGTCGGCCACGATCTCGATCACCGCGCCGCAGGACGAGCCGGCCTTGCGCACCCCGTCGAGATAATCCTCGAAGAACTTCGCCTGCCGGGCGTCGGGGCAGAAGAACGGATTTTTGCCGACCTCGTTCCAGTCCCAGCGTGCGCGGTCGATTTTATGCGGGCCCATCTGCACCAGCGCTCCGCGCACGGTGACGCCGGGTACGATTCTGCGCGCCACCGCGCCCGCCGCAACGCGCGCCGCGGTCTCGCGCGCCGAGGCGCGTCCGCCGCCGCGATAATCGGTGATGCCGTATTTGACGTCGTAAGTGTAACCGGCGTGACCGGGGCGATATTTATCCTTGATCTCGGAATAGTCCTTTGAGCGCTGATCGACATTCTCGATCATCAGCATGATCGGCGTGCCGGTCGTGACCTGCTTGCCGGATTTCTCATCCGCGAACACGCCGGACAGAATCTTGACAGTGTCCGGCTCCTGCCGCTGCGTGGTGAAGCGCGACTGGCCGGGGCGGCGCTGGTCGAGATAGACCTGGATGTCCTCAGGCGTCAGCGGAATAAGCGGCGGGCAACCATCGACCACGCAGCCGATCGCAGGCCCATGGCTTTCGCCGAAGCTGGTGAAGCGAAACATATGGCCGAAGGTGTTGAACGACATGGCGCAGGTGGTACCGCGCGCCCTTGCGGCGGTCAATTGGCGCTGGTTTTTCAGGCATACCGCGTGAGCTTTTCGCCCTCGAACACGTAAACCACCCCTTGCGCGATATCGAGCAAGGGCGCGGCCGCGGGCTTGGCAATGCCGAGATGCGCGATCAGCCCGCGCGCGGTGCCGCCGTGGGACGTGAC
>DATATS010000169.1:0-12874 GCA_036268675.1 Pseudolabrys sp. | reverse complement strand
CCGATCAACCCGAGCGAGAGCGGCACCAATCCGGCCTGAACTGCGATCCGCCAGCGCGCCTCCTTGAAGCGGTCCCAGGTGCGCGCCACCATGAAAGCCAGCACGCAGGTCGGCCCGCACATGGCGGCGGTGGCGACCGCGGCTCCCGCCAGTCCGGCGACGTGGTAGCCGATCAATGTGACGATGATGACGTTCGGGCCGGGCGATAGCTGCGCGATGGCGTAACTGTCGGCGAACTGGCGGTCGCTCATCCAATGCATCGCCTCGACCGCGATGCGGTGCATTTCCGGGATCGCGGCATTGGCCCCGCCAACCGCAAAAAGGGACAGCAGCGCGAAATAGCCGGCGAGCGTGACGAGCGGGTTGTCGTTCATGGACGCGCCGCCACGCGAAACCAGGCGAGCACGATGCTCACCGGCGCCAGCACCGCGAACACCAGCGGCAGCGGCCACCGCATCAGCCCGATGGCGACAAAAGCCAGCAGCGCCATCGCCACGCCGAAATCCCAGCGCTTCAAGAACAGCGGCGCCGCCATCTTGGCGACCATCGCGATCAGCAGGCCTGCCGCCGCCGAAGCGATGCCGGACAGGATGCGGCTGAGCGCTTCGATATCGCCGTAGTGGGCGTAGAGAACCGCGAGCACCGTGACGATCACCAGCGGCGGGCCGAGCAATCCCGCGAGCGCGACGGCGGCGCCTGTGGCGCCGCCAAACCGTTGACCGAACACCACCGAGAAATTGATGACGTTCGGCCCCGGCAGGAATTGCGACAGCGAGAAGGCCTCGTTGAATTCCTCGGCCGTCATCCATTGCCGCCGGTCCACGATCATGCGCCGCGCCCAGGGCAGCGCGCCGCCAAAGCCCGACAGCGACACCGCGACGAAGGCGCCGAACAATTCGGGCAGAGTGGGACGAGCGGAAGTACTGGCGGCAGGTGCCGGCGTTTCGGCGGAGGGGTCGACCATTTGCGCGGCACCCTAGCAACGCGGCGCGTCCCGCTGCTAGCGGGGGGAACGCTCGTCCGCCTTGCGGTGCGGACATGGCGGGCTTAAGTGCAAATCCATGTCCGCGATGAGCCTTCTCCTTAATGTGCTGTGGATCGTGTTCGGCGGTTTCTACATGGCCGCCGCATGGGTGATCGCCGCGCTCATCATGGCGATCACCATTATCGGCATTCCGTGGGCGCGCGCGGCGCTGACCATCGCTCTCTATACGCTGCTGCCGTTCGGCCAGACCGTGGTCGACCGCAAGAGCGGCATCGGCACAGGCTCGCTTGGATTCATCGGCAATCTGATCTGGCTGGTGCTGGCGGGCTGGTGGCTGGCGCTCGGCCATTTGCTGACGGCGATCCTGCTGGCGGTCACCATCATCGGGCTTCCTTTCGCCTGGGCGCACCTGAAGCTCGCCGGGCTCGCGCTCTGGCCGATCGGGAAAGATGTCGTCCCGGCGTGATCGGGCGATGACGTGCGGCCTGCAGGCGTCCCCCGAGGCAATATCCAGAAAGGCTCTGCGCCCCGCGCATGACGTCCGAACTCAACGTCGTCACGGCGCCGAGCAAGGTCCGATCGTCGTTGCTCGCCTCCGGGCATCGGCCCTTCTACGAGCATGAAGACCCCCCTATGCAGCGCCCGCATGCGCCAAACCGTGAAAACAGGGGCCATTACCCATAGGAATTGTTTCACATGAAACACAAATCTCGGTCTTTATTCCTTAAGGCTCAGGCCCTATATTCACGGGTGCCGGGGCAACCCGGCTATGGCGATAAACGGCCGTTGTAATAAACCTTTCGGACCCGGGGGCAGTACCCGGCGCCTCCACCGAAGCTCGTAAGGGCATGATGCCGGAAAGTGAGTACCGGTTTTCGGGTGACATCATGCCCAAACGGAGAGCAGACGAGTTTCGGCGGGGGCGAAATAGGATCGACGAGGGCGTAAAGAACGGACTTTTGCTCGGCATGGTTCCGCCGTTATCGGGCCAATCTCATAGTTGCCAATGACAACTATGCTCCGGTTGCTCTGGCCGCGTAAGCGGTCCGACTAACCAAGCCTACAAGCCCTGGCCGTCTTAGCAGCGGTCAGGCGGGGTTCGGAGGCACCTGGCAACAGAAGCCTCCACTTCATTCCAGAAGTGGCCGCCGTTCCGATTCCTGAATACGGCGCCCCGGTTTCGCGCTAGCATCCCCGGCGAATCCCTGAACACCCGCGACGATCATGGCCGACCACATCCGTTACGATCTCTTGACCCAGCAGGCGCTGCGCGGCGTGGTGCGCAACGTGCTCATCGACGCGGCCAAAAAAGGCCTGCCGGGCGAGCATCATTTCTTCATCGCGTTCAACACGCGCGCGGACGGCGTGCGCATGTCGGAGCGGTTGCGGACGCAATATCCGGAAGAAATGACCATCATCCTGCAGCACCAATTCTGGGATCTGGCGGTGAACGATCATGGTTTCGAGGTCGGCCTTTCGTTCGGGGGCATCCCGGAGAAGCTCAGTATCCCGTTCGACGCGGTGAACGGCTTCTTCGATCCATCGGTGCAATTCGGGCTGCAGTTCGAGGAAGTGACCGAGGGTCATGACCCGAAGCTGGCGCCCGCCATCGATCAGGAAAATTCCGCCGACAAGAAAAAGCGCCGGCCGGCCTCGGTGCCGCGCTCGCCTTTGCCCGACATCGACACGGCCGCGGCCAAGCCCGCGATTGCGGCGGTCGCCGAGCCGAAGCCGGACAAGCCCGAAAAACCGACGCGCGGCGGCGGCGAAGTCGTGCGGCTCGACCGGTTTCGCAAGAAATAGATGGCCAAAAAGCGGAAAAGCGGCAGCAAAGCACGCGGCAAAACCCGCCAAAAAACGCGTATCGAAAGCGACGCCTTCGGCCCGCTGCAAATCCCCGCCGACAGGCTGTGGGGCGCGCAAACCGAGCGTTCGCTGCACAATTTTCGTATTGGCAGCGAGCGCATGCCGATCGAGATCATCCGCGCGCTTGGCCTGATCAAGCGCGCCGCCGCCGAGGTCAACCGCGATCTCGGCTCGCTCGACCGCCGGCGCGCGGGGGCCATTATTGCGGTCGCCCAGGACATCGCCGACGGCAAGCTGGATGGGCATTTCCCGCTGCTGGTCTGGCAGACCGGGTCCGGCACCCAGACCAACATGAACGTCAACGAAGTGATCGCCAATGCCGCCAATCTGCGCCTTGGCGGCAAGCTCGGCGCGAAATCGCCCGTGCATCCGAACGATCACGTCAACATGAGCCAGTCGTCGAACGACAGCATCCCGACCGCGATGCACATCGCGGCAGCGATAGAGATCGAGCGCCATTTGCAGCCGGCGCTTCGGCGCCTGCAATCAGCGCTCGAGCGCAAGGCGAAGGCATTCGGCAAAATCGTCAAGATCGGCCGCACGCATCTGATGGATGCAACGCCGGTCACATTGGGCCAGGAATTCTCCGGCTATGCCGTCCAGGTGAAGTCCTCGACCGCGCGCATCGCGCTTGCCGTCCGCGACCTCTATCCCCTCGCCCAGGGCGGCACCGCGGTCGGCACGGGGCTCAATTCCAAGCCGCAATTCGCCAAGGCCTTCGCGCGCCGCATGGCGAGGCTCACGAAAATGCCGTTCGTATCCGCGCCCAACAAATTCGAGCACATGGCCGGGCACGATGCCTATGTGTTCGTGCATGGCGCGCTCAATGCCGCCGCAACCGCTTTGTTCAAGATCGCCAACGATATCCGCCTGCTCGGCTCCGGCCCGCGCTCGGGGCTTGGCGAATTGATCCTGCCGTCGAACGAACTCGGCTCATCGATCATGCCTGGCAAGACCAACCCGACGCAGAGCGAGGCGGTCACCATGGTTTGCACCCGCGTCTTCGGCAACGAAACCACCATCGCGGTCGCCGGCAGCCAAGGCCAATTCGAGCTCAATGTGTTCAAGCCGGTGCTGGCCTACTGCATGCTGCAATCGATCCGCCTCATCACCGACGTCGTCAATTCGTTCACGGACAACTGCGTCATCGGCATCGAGGCCAACGAACCGCGCATCCGCGAACTCATGCAGCGCTCGCTGATGCTGGTGACCGCGCTGTCGCCTAGGATCGGTTACGACAAGGCCGCGCAGGTCGCGAAGGCCGCGCATGCCAACGGGACGACGCTGCGCGAAGAGGCCGTGCGCCTGGGTTTTGTCACCGGGCCCGAATTCGACCGTATCGTTCGGCCCGAAAAAATGACCCGCCCGCATTGACCCGACGGTCCATGCGCGGCGGTGGCGCGAACGGCCGCTCTGTCCCCAGCTCATTTTCGCGATATGCAAAGTTTTATACGGCGGCTCGAAGGTATTGCGCCGCGGCCGCGCGGGCCTAAACGGGTAAAATTTTACTTCGATCCAATGAGGGTTCGCGCGATCCAAGAATTATCGCCAGGTTGATCGCTCATGGAACTCACGCTTTCGATAGTAAAGCTTTGCAGGCGGTAAAATATACGGTCGAGCAGATTTGATTAGTCAATAATCATCGCACCCTTGTTTGCAGGTATTCGATAAGGCTCGCTTAGTAAACTATTGCCATCAACTAACCGTGTCTTGAGTTGGCGATGCAATCTCCACCACAATAACGATCCGATCTCGTGCGGCATCCGCGTCGATACCGCATTGGATCGCATGACGCATGGGGTCGTGGACCCGACCGGAGGCGCGGCATGGCTGAGTTGGTCAATCTGCGGATGGCGCGCAAACGCGCCAAGCGGCGGCAAAAGGATGCCCTCGCCGATGCCGGTCGGCTCGCTCACGGCCAGCCCAAACGCCTGCGCACGCTTGCGGCCGCCCGGCAGGCGAAATCCGAGCGTGATCATGACCGGCACAAGGTGGAAACAGGAGACGATCGATGAAATCGCCGGTCGTCAAACGCTCGATCGTCATCGCCGGGCACAAAACCAGCGTCAGTCTCGAGGACGCCTTCTGGAATGGCCTGAAGGAGATCGCGATTGCACGCGATCTGACGTTGTCGGATCTTGTCGCGACCATCGACACCGATCGGCATCATGGCAATCTGTCGTCCGCCATTCGCCTGTTCGTGCTCGACTACTATCGCGCGCTGATCGCCGACGATCGCCGTAGCCGCGAGAGTTCACGCCAGGCGGGCGGCTTGCGCCCGGGACCCTCAGTTCTGCGAGCCGACTGAAGCTTCGGGAGGGTTGGCGCGGCTCGGCGGGACGGGTGGCTTGATATCGATGGGCGCTGGCAAAACGGGAGCCCGTTCGCTTTTGGGTCTCGGCGGTTTCGTATTTGGTGGTTTTTCAGTTGGCGGCACGCCTTCGATGGCGTGTAATCGTTTTGCCTGATTTTCGACGGCACGCAGCGTTAGCCACCCGGTCAATGCAGACACATCGATGCTGCGAACGGGCGCGGAAACCGGGCCTCTCAGCGCCATGAAAATATCTGGCGGCGAGCCGGTGCTATCGCCCGCTTCCGACAGCAGCAGCCGGGCGTCGATCGAGCCATCGGTGAGATCGATCGTACCGGCGAGCGACACTTTGGCATCCTTGCTCTCGGCGCTCACATGGCTCACGCGCACCTGTCCGGCGCTCACTGCGAGAGTGCCTCCTGCGTGCTTGACGGACAATTGGCCGCCGTCCAGCATCTTGCTCACCAGATCGCCGATACGCGCGGAGTCGAGCGGAAGCCCTTGATCCACAGCGCGCGTAACGGCGCCGAAAGCGTGCGGGTCCAGCCCGGCAAATTGTCCGTCGGACAGCGTGAACTTGCCGGCGCCTTGCAACGATCCGATCAGCGCGACCGGGCTCAGCCCGGAACCGGCGACGTCTCCGGAGAGATCGAGCGAGCCGGCAATTGGCGGCCGTGCGCTCGACGGCAGCAGGGCCGACGCGTCTGCGCCATTGACGGAAATTTTGGCGCGGGCGTTGAGGCCTTCCTCGCCGGCATGGAGCGAAATACGCCCCGCAAAGTGGCCGCCGGCGAGGCTGGCGGACATATCGTCAAGCGCGAGTTCCCGCTTGCCCAGATGCAGCGTGGCACGGAATTCGCGCGCCCGCAGCCGCGGCAGCAGGTCGACCTGCCGCGCCTTCAACGTAATTGCGCCGGCATAATTGCCGAAGACACCGGCGCCGAACGGTTCGCTTGACCATGCCCAGCCCACCCCGCCGGCGGGCGGTGCCGCCGGCATGTCGGTTGCGCGCGCGATCGCCGCCGCGATGTCGAATGCGTCAGCTTCCAACTCTCCGTCGATCCGGCGCGGCGAAGCGCCATCGAGAGCGATGTGGCCCCGCACCGACGAGCCGGCGATCCTCGCATTGATGTCGTCGAAACTCACGCGGCGGCCGGAAACCGAGAAGCGCGAGGTCAAGGTGAACGGCAATGCGCCGACACCGGCGGGACGAAGCGGGGCCAAATCAGCCGTCGGCACATCCAGCGTGCCGGTCAAATGCGCGCCCTGGTCAAGCGAGATCTGGCCTTGGCCAATGCCCTGCGCCTGCAAGCCGCCGCCACTGAGCTTCGCCTCGACATTCAGATCCAGGTCGGGGTGTCCGTTCACCGACAATTTAATCTGCCCGTCTCCCTTGCCGGCCGTTGCAATCCGGTCGAGGCCGAGCATCTTGATCATCGCCTCGCCGTCCGGTGCATCGACCGTTGCGTCGACGTGCAGATCGGCGGCGGAGGGCTTTTCCCAATCCCCGCTCATGCTCGCGCGTGCGTCGACACGCATGGCGTTGATGTCGCCGTTGAGCGTAAGCCGCGCGACGGTCGCGGCACTCGCCGTGCTGCCCGCCTCGCCGGCAACGTCGAGCGCGGCGTGCAGTTTCAAATGGTTGGCGCGATCCAAAAGTCCGGTGAGCGTGCCGGCGACCTGGGGCGCGAACTTCACGACCAACGCCGTAATGGCCGCGGTCTGGTGTGTCTCGAAGTCGAGCGCGAGCGCGCCGCGTGGCGCATGCCCGCGCATATCGATGCGGCCGCTCGCAGAGACGGCGCCACCGCCAAGATCGGCCACCGACAACCGATCGATCTGCAGGCCTCCGGCGTCAATCTTCATTCGCACGTTCACGTCGCGCGCGGCGACTCCCGCCATCGTGGCGCGTCCGATAGCGGCAGCGATCGTCATGTCATTCGGGCGCTCGAGGTCCGAGCCGCCGAGGATCGCCTTGCCGAAATCGAGTGCGGCGTCGACGTCGAGCGCCGGCGTATTCAGCTCGGCATCGAGTTTGGTCGGATGATCGCTGCCTGCGAAGGCATAGACGAGCCGGCCAGCGATAGTCTTGCCGTCGAATTCAGCCTTGAGCCCTTCGATCGCAAATTTGTCGCTGGCGAGCGTGACGACCCCGCGCAGGTTCAGCGGCCGTGTAGGCCTGCCAGACGCCGGCGCAGCGCGCCCTTGCAGCCATGCGGCCAGCAGCCGAGGCGCCCCGGCCTTGATCTCGGCCGGACCATTGAAGCTCACGCCGGTGTCGCTGACCGCGAGCTGACCGCTCAATTTAACGTCGGTAAAGCCGGGCGCGCGAAATTCAAACCGTTGCAGATTCCATCCACCGCTATCGGCAGCGAGGTCGCCACGCAAATTCGCGATGGCGTTCCCGCCGAGCGTGACCTGATCGATACCGATGCCGATCTGAACCGGAAAGGAAGGACGAAAGGCAGCGCCCGTCAGTTCCGCAATTCTCCGGATCGCCTCGCCCGGCGCCGGCCTGCCGCCATCGCCGCTACTCAGCGCGCGATCGAGATCGATCTGGCGTCCGGACAGCACGCCGTCGAAGCGCGGATGTTTGCCGAATTTGAAATCGGCGTCGCCGGTGAGCTTGAAACCCTGGTCCTCGGACCCGTATTGAAATTCGAGCTGCTCCATCAGCGCGGAGGCGGCACTCGCCTTGACCTTGCCGCTCAGGCGCCACGGCTGCGTTAAATTCACGCCACCGCGCGACGCAATTCCGACTGGCCGCGTCACGCTCAAATTTCCGTCGAAGTCCGGCTTACGGCCGGCAAGCGCCAGCATCCCGTCGGCTTCGACGCTCAGCGGCCGATTGACCGGATCGATATTGACGTGAAGCTTGATGCGGCCGTCATCGCCATAGCGGCCGGCGGCGATGCGAAACGGATAGAGATCGCCCCCGACGGTGACAGCGCCCTCGCCTTTGAACGGCCCGAGCAGCGAATGCGCTTCGCCATTGAACCACAGGCGGTCGAGACTGAGCCTGGCGCCATTGGTTGCATCGGTGAGCGTCAGCGTGCCGTCCTCGATACTCAGATGATCGATCGACAGCGCGTCGGGACTGAAGCGGAAAGCGAGATGTGGCGCCTGCACCTGACCGGCGGCATCGAGGCCAAGCCTGATGCGCGGGCCGACCAGACGCATATCGGATGCTTGCCACTCGCCGCGCAGCAAGGGTGCGAGCGCAAACTCGATGCCAAGCGAATCGGCGCGGATGCCCTCCTCGCCGCCGCCGATCGCAATTCCGTGCAGCGTCAGCCGCGGCGATGGCAGCAGCCGGGCATCGATCACGCCGGTCACGCGCACGTCGAGACCGATCAGCCGGCTCGCCTGCGTTTCGAACAACGAGCGATAACCACCCCAATCGACCAGCAGCGGGCCGACCAACGCCGCCACCAGCGCGAGAATAATCGCTATCGCCAATCCAAGCAGGGTCGTTTGCAACGCCAACTCCAGCGCCGAGCCGCGCGAGGCCCTGCGGTCATGCCCAAGATGATGAAATCTACGCCATTTTTGCCGGACTTTGGCGGCAATTATATGTCGCGTAACCGCGCAGAACGCCGTTCGGCCGCGCGATCAGGACATGGCGACGATCTTGCCCGGATTCATGATGTTTTGCGGGTCGAGCGCGCGCTTGATCGACGCCATCACGGCGAGGCCTGCCGGACCATGCTCGGCCTCAAGATATTTCATCTTGCCCTGCCCCACGCCGTGCTCGCCGGTGCAGGTGCCATCCATCGCCAATGCGCGTTCGACCAGCCGCCCGTTGAGCGCCTTGGCACGCTTAACCTCGTCGGCATCGTCCATGTCGATGAGCAGCGTGAGATGGAAATTGCCGTCGCCGACATGGCCGACGATCGGCGCCACCAGCCGGCTCTCTTCGATATCTTGCTGCGTTTGCGCGACACATTCGGCAAGGCGCGAGATCGGCACGCAGACATCGGTCGCGATCATTTGCGATCCCGGGCGTAGCGCGAAATTCGACATGGCGGCGTGGTGGCGCGCGTCCCAAAGCCGGTTGCGATCTTCCTGACGGGTCGCCCACTCGAATGGGCCACCGCCGAATTCGGTGGCGATTTCACCGAAGCATTCGGATTGCTCGGCGACGCTCGCCTCGCTGCCGTGGAATTCGACCAGCAATAGCGGCGTCTCCGGCAGACCGAGCTTGGAATGGAGATTGATCGCCTTGACCTGGAGCGCATCGAGCAACTCGATGCGGGCCACGGGAATGCCGGACTGAATTGTCTGAATGGTGGCGTTGCAGCAGTCCTCCACCGACGGGAATGGGCAAACGCCGCCCGAGATCGCTTCCGGAATTCCCGACAGCTTAAGCGTAAGCTCTGTGATGACGCCGAGCGTGCCTTCCGAACCGACGAGCAGGCGCGTCAGGTCGTAACCGGCCGAGGTTTTTTTGGCCCGCCGCGAGGTCGTCATTACCTCGCCGTTCGCCAGCACGACTTTCATCGCCAACACGTTGTCCTTCATGGTGCCGTAGCGCACGGCATTGGTGCCGGACGCTCGCGTCGCCGCCATGCCGCCGATCGAAGCGTCGGCGCCGGGGTCGATCGGAAAAAAGAGACCGCTGTCGCGCAAATGCTCGTTCAGAGCCTTGCGGGTAATGCCGGGCTGCACGACGCAATCGAGATCCTCGGCATGGACGCTCAGCACCTGGTTCATGTCGTGGAAATCGACCGAGACACCGCCGAGTGGCGCGTTGACGTGACCTTCGAGCGAGGAGCCGACACCGAAAGGAATGATCGCTACGCCGTGGCTCGCACAGATGCGCACGATCTGCTGCACTTCTTCCGTGCTTTGCGGAAAGACCACCGCGTCCGGCGGCTGATTGGCGATCCAGGTCAGCGTGTTGCCGTGCTGCTCGCGCACCGCGAGCGACGTCACCAGCCTGTTGCCGAAGGCTGCGGCCAGCGCCGCAATGGTCGCCTTCACCGCCGCCGGATCGCGACCATGCTCAGCCGATGTGATGGTTTTCGCCGCTGTCCCCGGCATGTGTTTTACCTCGTCGTTGGCGGCGAACGTGGCGGGGATGTATGAGCGGGTCAAGCGCCTCGGCGGCGCGCTCGACGTCAGGCGAAGACAATCCAGACCGGCTGCTCGGTGTCCGATTGGGGCGGCGCGCTCATGGCGGTCTGCAGGGCCCACGCCACAATCATCCCCGTAAGGAGGAGCAGAAAAGCTCCCCGGGCGATCTTGCTCAGCATGGCCCCGTCTCCCTGATATTTTTGTCAGGATAGCCGAGGAACCGGCTGGGGTCATCATGTAGTTAATATTTGGTTAACGCGTGGACGGCCCCATTTCGCTGTCGTAGGTTTTGCCCGCATTCATTGCCTGGTTCCTGGTTCGACTTCGGAGTTTGCGATGGCCGGCCCCGTGATTGCTGTCACCGACACCGTATTTCCCTCGCTCGAGCCGGCAAAAGAGGCGTTGGCCAAACTCAATCCGACGTTCCGCATGTCGAAAAGCGCCGGCGCCGACGACATCTTGAGCATTGCCAGGGACGCCGACGCCATCCTCGTGACCTACGCCAAGTTGACGCGCGACATTCTCATGCAGCTCATGAGATGCAGGGCGATCGGCCGCTTCGGCCTGGGCGTCGATAATATCGATCTGCCGACCGCCAAGGAGAAAGGCATCGCGGTCAATTACGTGCCCGATTATTGCATCCGCGAGGTTTCCGATCACGCCATGTCATTGCTGTTGGCGCTGATCCGCAAAATTCCGCTATCCAACAAGCTGGTGCAGAGCGGCCGATGGGAAATGCCGGCGGTAGTGCCGATCCGCCGTATCGAGGGAACCGTGCTCGGCCTTGTCGGCTTCGGCAATATTCCGCGACTGGTGGCGCCGAAAGCGCAAGCCTTCGGTATCAAGGTCATCGCCTTTGATCCTTACGCCAAATCGGAAGTGTTCAAGGCAGCCAAGGTCGAGAGCGTCGATTTCGATACGTTGCTCGGTACGTCCGACTACATTTCCGTGCATGCGCCGCTCTTGCCGGCGACGCGCGGCCTGATGAACGCCGCTGCTTTTGCCAAAATGAAGAAGGGCGCTTACCTGGTGAATACCGCGCGCGGCCCACTGATCGACGAACAGGCTCTGATCGCTGCGCTTGACGCAGGACAGATTGGCGGTGCCGGGCTCGACGTGGTGGCGGTCGAACCGCCGGCCAAGGATTCACCCCTGCTTGGCCGCGACAACGTCATCATCTCTCCGCACACCGCGTTCTATTCAATCGAGGCGCTCAACGAACTGCAAACCAAATGTGCAAGCGACGTCGCCCGCGTGCTGAGCGGCCAGAAGGCGACGTACCCAATTTCGGCTGAAACCATCATGCCCGGCCCTGGGCCGGGCATCCACGTCTTGGACGCATAAGAAGGCGTGGATGGCCGGGACAAGTGCCACAACCGGGCCGGCCGAAGGCCGGACCCGGTTGCCCGGCCAAGTATAAAGAGGACTCATGATGCTCGATCGCACCGAACCCGCGCCCTTTTCCGCACCCTTCGTGTCTTCGGTGATGAAGATCGAACCGCATTGGATCGACTACAATGGCCATCTCAACGTGGCCTATTACAATGTGTTGTTCGACCGCGCGGTCGACGAGGTCTACGAGCTGATTGGTCTGGGACCGGATTATCTCAAGCAGCGCGGTCATTCGACCGTCGTCGCCGAATTGCACGTCCGCTATCTGCGCGAAGTGCGCGAGGCCGACCTGCTGCGGGTGACGGTCCAGATGCTCGCTTACGACGCCAAGCGCATTCATCTGTTCGAGCAACTGTTGCACGCGACGGAGAACTGGGTGTCGGCCACCTCCGAAAGCATGACGTTGCACGTGGATATGACGGCCAAGAAGGTGACACCATTTCCTGAAAGCGTCATGCGCAAGCTCGAGCGCATGCAGACAGCACACGCTGTGCTTCCACGGCCAGAAGCCGCGGGACGCAGCATT
The DNA here is from genome assembly GCA_036268675.1 of Pseudolabrys sp. Taxonomy (GTDB): domain Bacteria; phylum Pseudomonadota; class Alphaproteobacteria; order Rhizobiales; family Xanthobacteraceae; genus Pseudolabrys. Next base: position 718 of record DATATS010000169.1, on the reverse strand, counting down.
GCAATGCCGGAACGCTGAACGCCGCGCTGACGTACGCCTACAGCAGCGGCCGTCGCGATCCCAATGCGCCGAAGATGATCGAGATCAGCAGCAATATGATCGCGATGAAGAAGATGACTTTCGCCATGGCGAAGGATGCGCCGGCGATGCCGCCGAAGCCAAGCACTGCGGCGATCAAGCCGACGATCAGAAATGTAACCACTAGGCCGAACATTCGGGCCTCCCGGATCATGTTGCCTATCGGTGGGTAATGAACTTGCAAAAAGAAAGTTCCAATCGCGCGCCGAATAGCGGAACTATCGTTGTTTTGCCTTGTTGGTTCCGCGCACCGGATGGCGTGGTCCATCCGTCATCGAAGGGCTGGGAGACGACACATGAGTACGATCGAAGTCAGCAGCAATCGCAGCGCGTTCACCTGGAGCGTTGTCATCGCCGGCGCATTGGCCGCGTGGGCGGTGTCATTTATTTTCGTTTCACTCGGCACCGGGATCGGGCTCACGGTCTCTTCGCCCTATTCGAGCACGGGTTCGGCAGCCTTTACGATTGGCGGCGCGATCTGGCTAATTTTCGCCGAGACCGTCGCATTCACCGCCGGCGGATATCTCGCCGGCCGGCTGCGTATCCGCGACCATATCCCCGGCCCGGAGACTGTTTTCCGCGATGCCGCGCATGGCTTCATGGTCTGGGTGGTCGGCGTCGGCCTGATGGCGCTGGTCAT
>DATATS010000168.1:0-18635 GCA_036268675.1 Pseudolabrys sp. | reverse complement strand
TTGATTCAACAAATGCCCATCCGCACTGTGTAATCAGCAGGCTTGGGGGGCAATAAGGCTTGTCCGCAGTCTGTAAGAAAAATGGACGTCAGGGACCAAGGAGGACGCGCGATGAGCTTTCTCGACCGCAGTCATACGATTGCAAAACCAGGATTCAGCCGGTGGATGGTGCCGCCGGCTGCACTTTGTATCCATCTGTGCATCGGCCAGGCCTATGCGCTGAGCGTATTCAACCTGCCGATGACCAAGTTGATCGGCATTACACACCAAACGCCGGCGGATTGGCGTTTGACCGATCTCGGATGGATATTCTCCATCGCGATCTTCGTGCTGGGCGTTTCGGCGGCTCTGCTTGGCCGCTGGGTCGAGGAAGGCGGACCGCGTCGCGCGATGTTCACCGCAGGCCTGTGCTGGGCCGGCGGCTTCTTCATCTCGGCCATCGGCGCCTATACCCATCAGCTTTGGCTGATCTATGTCGGCTACGGCTTCTTTGGCGGGCTCGGCCTTGGCCTCGGTTACATCTCGCCGGTGTCGACGCTGATCAAGTGGTTCCCGGATCGGCCGGGCATGGCGACCGGCATGGCCATCATGGGCTTCGGTGGCGGCGCGTTCATTGCTTCACCGCTGTCGGTGTGGCTGATGGCTCACTTCTCCACCCCAACGCATGTCGGCGTCGCCGAAGCCTTCATCGGCCTCGGCATCATCTACTTTGTGTTCATGATGGTCGGTGCCTGGATCGTGCGCGTTCCGGCCCCCGGCTGGAAGCCGGAAGGCTACGTCGCGCCGACGACCGCGCAAAAACTGATCACCAGGAACGACGTCTTCGTCTATGACGCGATCAAGACGCCGCAGTTCTGGCTGATCTGGTGGGTGCTCTGCCTGAATGTGACCGCCGGCATCGGCGTGCTCGGACAGGCTTCCGCCATGAGCCAGGAAATGTTCCCGGGCCATATCACGCCGATCGCGGCCGCCGGATTCGTCGGACTGCTCAGCCTGTTCAACATGATCGGGCGCTTCTTCTGGGCATCGACGTCTGATTATATCGGCCGCAAGAACACCTACTTCGTGTTCATGGTGCTGGGCTTCATCCTCTACTGCACGGTGCCGCATTCCGGATCGATCGGCAGCGTGGCGCTGTTCGTGGTTTGCTTCGTCGTCATCATCTCGATGTACGGCGGAGGCTTTGCCACCGTGCCGGCCTATCTCAAGGACATGTTCGGCACGCGCTACGTCGGCGCCATCCACGGTTGGCTGATCACGGCGTGGTCAGCGGCGGGCATCTTCGGTCCGGTGCTGGTGAATTACATCCGCCAGTATCAGATTCAACACGGCGTGCCGAAAGCGCAGGCCTATAACACCACCATGTACATCATGGCCGGGTTGCTGGTGATCGGTTTCATCTGCAACTACTTCATCAAGGCCGTGAACGAGCGCTACTACATGAAGGCGAACGACCCACGGGCGCACGACGCGCTCGCCACTGCGGCCGCGGCGCGCGGCTGAAGGAGAAAAACAATGGCTGCAAAATCAGAAGATAGCTCGATGACGCTGAAACTCTTGCTCGCCTGGGGATTTGTCGGCATCCCGCTCGCTTGGGGTGTCATCCAGACGATCAACAATGCGATGAAGCTGTTCCAGTAACATCATCGCGAAAAACGGGCGCCGCCTCCGCAGATGTGCGGAGGCGGCGTTTTCTTTTTCAAGGTGTGGGAGGATTTCCGGCGCGATCTCAGACCGGACCGGTGGTGCGCTTACGCCACCTTCACGTCCATGTGCTTGAACATGGCCTTGCGCGATTCATCGTCATTCTCGGTCTTGAACGCGTGCTTGTGCTTGTCCTTGATCGCGAGCGCGCGGGCAGCCGCCGGCCGCGCCGAGATCTCGTCGACCAGACGTTTCAGATTGGGGAATTTGGCCCAGTGCTCCTCGCCAAGCACCATGGGCACCAGTCGCGCCCAACCCCAGGTCGCCATATCGACGATGCTATAGGCGTCGCCGACCATATATTTGTGCTTGCCGAGACGGTCGTTGAGGATGCCGTAGTGGCGTTGCGCCTCAAACATGTAGCGGTTAATGGCGTATTGGTTCTTCTCCGGCGCGTAATGGCGAAAATGGACCGCCTGACCGGAGAACGGGCCGACGCCGGAGGCGACGAACATCAACCAGGAATAAAGCTCGCCGTGCGCTTTCAGCGTCTTGGCCGGCATGAACTTGCCGGACTTCTCGCCGAGGTAAAGCAGGATGGCATTTGAATCGAACACCGCCGTGTCGCCGTCCACGATCGACGGGACCTTGCCGTTCGGATTGATCGCCAGATAGTCCGGCTTGTGCTGCTCGCCCTTGCGGCCGTCGATCGGGATCGGCTCGTAGGGCAGCTCGGTTTCTTCGAGCATCAACGCCACTTTCATCGGATTGGGCGCGGCGTTGTAATAGAACTTGATCATTGGGCGCATCCTTTGCGGGGAAAAACGGCCGGCATAGCATCACCCCGGCCATTGCCGCGCAAGCGGGGTGTCGCCCCGCTCGCGCCGAATTGAATGCCGACTAGAACAGGCCGACGATCTTGCCATCCTTCACGTCGATCGAATCGGCTGAAGGTACCTTGGGCAGGCCGGGCATCGTCATCACCTCGCCGCAGATCGCCACCACGAATTCCGCTCCAGCAGACAGCCGCACTTCGCGGATCGGAATGGAGAAGCCCGAAGGGGCGCCCTTGAGATCCGGATTGGTCGAGAAGCTGTATTGCGTTTTGGCAATGCAGACCGGCAATTTTCCGAAACCCATATCCTCCCAGGTCTTGAGCTGATCCTTGACGGACTTGTCGGCGGTAACGTCATCGGCGCGGTAAAGCTCTTTTGCGATGGTGCGCACCTTCTCGAACAGCGGCAGGTCGTCGCCATAGAGAAATTTCAGATTGGCCTTGCCCTGATCGATCACCTTGACCACCGCTCTGGCGACATCGGCGGCGCCCTCACCACCCAGCGCCCAATGGTCGGCCATCAAGGCCTCCACGCCAAGCGCCTTGCACTTCTCCTTGACCAGCGCGATTTCGGCGTCGGTGTCGGCCGAAAAACGGTTGATCGAGACGACGGCGGGAAGATTGAACTTCTTGATGTTCTCGATATGGCGCTGCAGGTTCGACATGCCCGCTTCCAGCGCCTTGAGGTTTTCCTTCTTGAGGTCCTCTTTCTTGACGCCGCCGTGCATCTTGAGCGCGCGAATGGTGGCGACAACGACCACGCATTCGGGCTTCAGGCCCGCCTTGCGGCATTTGATGTCGAGGAATTTCTCGGCGCCGAGATCGGCCCCGAAGCCGGCTTCGGTCACTACGTAATCCGCAAGCTTGAGCGCGGTGGTGGTGGCAACCACCGAGTTGCAGCCGTGCGCGATGTTTGCGAACGGGCCGCCGTGAATGAACGCAGGTGTGCCTTCCAGCGTCTGCACCAGATTGGGCGCGATCGCTTCCTTAAGAAGCGCGGTCATGGCGCCGTGCGCCTTGATATCCTTGGCGCGCACAGGTTTGCGCTCGCGCGTATAGGCAACGATGATATTTCCGAGCCGTTCCTTGAGGTCGTCGAGATTCTTGGCGAGGCAGAAGATCGCCATGACTTCCGAGGCGACCGTGATGTCGAAGCCGGCTTCGCGCGGATAACCGTTTGCAACGCCGCCGAGTGAGCAGACGATTTCGCGCAGCGCACGATCGTTCATATCCAAGACGCGGCGCCAGGTAACGCGGCGCGAATCGATGCCGAGCGCGTTGCCCCAATAGATGTGGTTGTCGATCAGCGCCGACAGCAGATTGTGTGCCGAAGTAATGGCGTGGAAGTCGCCGGTGAAGTGCAGATTGATGTCCTCCATCGGCACCACTTGGGCGTAGCCGCCGCCGGCCGCTCCGCCTTTCATCCCGAATGAAGGACCGAGCGAGGGCTCGCGCAGGCACAGCATCGCCTTCTTGCCGATGTGGTTCAGCGCGTCCGTCAGGCCAACGGTGGTCGTGGTCTTGCCTTCGCCGGCCGGCGTCGGCGAGATCGCGGTGACCAGGATCAGCTTGCCGTCCTTTTTGCTCGCAAGCGTCTTGACGTATTCCATCGACACCTTGGCCTTGTAGTGGCCGTAAGGCTCGAGGTTCTCGGCGGCGATACCAAGCTTTTCCTTGGCGATGTCGACGATCGGCCGCTTGGCGGCGGACTGAGAGATTTCAATGTCGGATTTCGGATTTTGATGTTGCGAGGCGGGCATGAGGTTTATCCGTTCAATTCGAAAGTGGTGAGTCGGCGATTACGGTGTTGGCGGGAAATCAGGTGAAGCGCGCTCCGGCGGCGAGTTTGCTCGTCGCGATAAATTCAGAAGCGTCGATTTTCTTGGCCCCGTCGGGTTGCACGCGAGTGACCTTGAAGCGGCCATCGGCGCAAACCACGGTGAAACTATCGGCGTCGACCGCGACGACCTCGCCAAGCTTTCCGGCGATGCCCTTGGGGTCCTTGGCCGGCAGCGGCTTGGCGTCGAATATCTTGATGGTCTTGCCGTCGAGCGTGCACCAGGCGCCCGGCGCCGGATTGCAACCGCGGATCAACCGGTCGATCTGTTCCCAGGGTTTGCCCCAGTCGATCTTGGCGTTGCCGGGGCCGCAGCGGCCTTCGTAGGTGGCTTTGGATTCGTCCTGCTTGATGCGCGGCGCCTTGCCCGCCTTGACGAGATCGACCGATTCCATCATGGCCTCGACGCCCACCGGAAACAGACGATCGAAATAGACGGTGCCCAGCGTGTCGGTGCCGGAGATCGGCGTCTTTTTCTGGATCAGCACATCGCCGGTATCCAGCCCGTTGTCCGGCCAGAAGATCGACAGCCCGGTTTCCTCCTCGCCCTTGATGATCGGCCAATTGATGGCGGAAGCGCCGCGATAGGCCGGCAGCAGCGACGGGTGATACTGGATCGAACCGTGCGTCGGTGCGTTGAGGAATTCTTCCGGCACGAACAGCGTGACGAAGGCCATCACCTGCAAATCGGGCTTGAGCGCCTTGAAGTCGGCCAGAACCTTCGCGTCCTTGTAGGACGAGGGCTGATGCACGGGAAGCTTGGCCGCAAGGGCTGCTTCCTTGAGCGGATCGGCCTTGGCACCTTCCTTCTCGGGCGCGACGTAGACCGCGACAACTTCATCGCCGCGCTTGAGCAGGGCTTCCAGCACGGCCTTGCCGAATGCCTGCTGGCCGTGAACCACGATACGCATTGTATTTCTCCCAAACTTTTCTTGTCGCTCTGGCCGAGCGAAGCGAAGGCTGGAACCCATAACCACTGTCCGCGGCTATGGGCCCCCGCCTTCGCGGGGGCGACGGCTTCTTACGCCGCCTTCTCTTCCTTTTTCGGCGCGCTCAATGCGCCCGAGTTCTTGATCTCCGCGATCGCGCCTGCCTTGAAGCCGAGCACGTCCGTCAAAATTTCGTCAGTGTGCTCGCCCAACAGCGGCGAGCGCTTCACCTCCGAAATCGAATCCGACAATTTGATCGGATTGCCGACAGTGAGATATTTGCCGCGCGTCGGATGATCGACTTCGACCACCGTGCGGGTCTTGCGCAACGACGGCTCCTCAGCGATCTCCTTCATCGACAGGATCGGTCCGACCGGAATATCGACCGCGTTGCAAGCTTCCATGACCTCGAACTTGGTCTTCGTCATGGTCCAGGCTTCGATGCGTGCGAAGATCGCCTTCAGCTTGGGCAGCCGCGCGCGCGGCGTGGCGTATTCCGGATCGGTCTTCCAGGTCGGCTCGCCGATCAGATCGCAGATCGGGCCCCAGACCGGCGCCTGCGTGATGAAGTAGATATAGGCATTGGGGTCCTCCGGCGCGCCCCTGCACTTGAGGATCCAGCCGGGCTGGCCGCCGCCCGAATCGTTGCCGGCGCGCGGCGTGGCGTCGCCAAAGGGAATGCCCTCGCCGTACTGGCTATATTCGGCGAGCGGGCCGGCCTTGAGCCGCTGCTGATCGCGCAGCTTGACGCGGCAAAGATTGAGCACGCCGTCCTGCATCGCCACGTCGACCTTCTGGCCGCGCCCGGTGCGGGTGCGCTGAAACAGCGCCGCGGCGATGCCGAGCGCGAGATGCAGGCCCGTTCCGGAATCGCCGATCTGCGCGCCGGTCACCAGCGGCGGGCCGTCGCGAAAACCGGTGGTGGAGGCAGACCCGCCGGCGCATTGCGCGACGTTCTCATAGACCTTGCAGTCCTCGTAGGGACCCGGGCCAAAACCCTTGATCGAAGCAACGATCATGCGCGGGTTGATTTTATTGATGTGCTCCCACGTCAACCCCATGCGATCGAGCGCACCTGGTGCGAAATTTTCCACCAGCACGTCGCACGTCTTGATCAGCGCCTCCAGCACACGCATGCCCTGCGGGTTTTTGGAATCGATGGTGATCGAGCGCTTGTTGTGATTGAGCATGGTGAAATAGAGCGAGTCGGCGCCCTTCACGTCCACCAATTGCCCGCGCGTGATGTCACCGACACCGGGACGCTCGACCTTGATCACATCGGCGCCGAACCATGCCAGCAACTGCGTGCAGGTCGGGCCCGACTGCACATGCGTGAAATCGAGAATGCGCACGCCGGTGAGCGCCTTGCCGTCCTTGCCGTAGGGCTTGCTGCTGATCTTCGGCAGGCCGTTGCCGTTTGTCTTTTTGGCCGCGGCGAGCCTGGCAACCTTGCGCGGCGCCTTTTTCGCAGCCGCCTTTTTCGCAGACTTGGCCTGCTTTGCTTTTTTCTGTTTCTTCTTGCGCATCTTTTGCTCCTCCAAACTCAATCGAACTGGATTTACGAACGCGGTTTCAGGCGCGGTTACTTCTTCTTGATCTTGCTCTGCGGGTTGAGATTTCCGATGCGGCCTGATTCGCTGCCGGCTGCCGGATCGATCACCGCGTTGATGAGCGTCGGTTTTCCGGAATCCATTGCGGCGTTGACGGCGCGCTTGAGCTCGTCCGGCGATGTCGCGTTCACACCGACGCCGCCGAAGGCCTCGCTCATCTTGTCGTAGCGCGCGCCCTTGACGAAGACGGTGGTCGCGGGATCGGCACCCGCCGAATTGACGTCGGTGCCGCGATAGATGCCGTCATTGTTGAAGATGACGATGCAGACCGGCAAATTGTAACGGCAGATCGTCTCGACCTCCATGCCGGAAAAACCGAACGCCGAGTCGCCCTCGACGCACAGCACCGGCTTGCCGGTCTCGATGGCCGCGCCAATCGCGTAGCCCATGCCGATGCCCATGATGCCCCAGGTGCCGACGTCGATGCGCTTGCGCGGCTTGTAGATGTCGATGATGCCGCGCGCGAGGTCGAGCGTATTGGCGCCTTCGTTGACGAGGATGGCGTCCGGCCGCTCCTTGACGATGGTGCGCAGAACGCCCAGCGCGCCGTGATAATCCATCGGGGAGTTATTGTTCATCAGACGCGGCGCCATCTTGGCGACATTCTCATCACGCTTCGACGTGACCGTCTTCATCCAGTCCGCCAGCTTGTTTAAAGGGAACGGGTCTTCATCACCCATCGCCTTGAGCAACGCGTTGACGCAGGAACCGATATCGCCGACCACCGGAGCAACGATCTCGACGTTCGAGTCCATTTCCTTTGGCTCGATGTCGATCTGAATGAATTTCTTCGGCGCTTCGCCCCAGGCCTTGCCCTTGCCGTGCGACAGCAGCCAGTTGAGCCGCGCGCCGATCAGCATGACGACGTCGCTATCCTTTAATACCGTCGAGCGCGCAGCACCCGAGCATTGCGGATGCGTATCGGGCAGAAGGCCCTTGGCCATGCTCATCGGCAGGAACGGAACGCCGGACCTCTCGACCAGCGCGCGAATGGCATCGTCGGCCTGCGCATAGGCCGCGCCCTTGCCCAAGATGATCAAGGGGCGCTTGGCGTTTCTGAGCACATCGAGCGCGCGCTTGACCGCCTCCGGCGCGGGGATTTGCGCCGGCGCCGCATCGATGACCTTGACCAGCGACTTCGCGCCCAGGGCTGCATCCATCACCTGACCGAAAAGCTTGGCCGGCAAATCGAGATAGACACCGCCCGGGCGTCCCGAAACCGCCGCGCGGATCGCGCGCGCGACGCCAATGCCGATGTCGGCGGCATGCAGCACGCGGAATGCCGCCTTGCAAAGGGGCTTGGCAATAGCGAGTTGATCCATCTCCTCGTAATCGCCCTGCTGGAGATCGACGACCTCGCGCTCGGATGAGCCCGAGATCAGGATCATCGGGAAGCAATTGGTGGTGGCGTGCGCCAGCGCGGTCAGTCCGTTGAGGAAACCGGGCGCGGAGACCGTGAGGCAGATGCCGGGTTTCTTGGTCAGGAAGCCGGCGATGGAAGCGGCATAGCCGGCGTTCTGCTCGTGGCGGAACGAAAGAACACGGATGCCCGCGGCCTGCGCCATGCGGCCAAAATCCGTGATCGGAATCCCGGGCACCCCATAGATCGTATCAAGGCCGTTGAGCTTGAGCGCATCGATGACGAGGTTGAAGCCGTCCGTCAGCTCCGCCTCAGGCGCATTCGCACCGGCGGCGTGCTTTTCTTTCACTGCTGCATCAGCCATGAGAATCCTCCCGGATTTCTTTTAGTCCAGATAGTCGGCATATTTCTCGACGTGCTCGGCAAGTCCGAGCGCGTGATCGCGGACGAGCCTCTCCGCATTGTCGGTCGCACGGGCCTCCAATGCCTTGATAATGTTCAAATGATCGCGGATCGAGTTTTCGATGCGATCTTTTTCGACGATCGTCTTGCGGCGAATCATGCGCATGTGAGTGAATAGATTTTCTGCCAGATCGATCAGCACGTCGTTGCGGGATAGCCGGATGATGCTCTGGTGGAATTCGATATTGACCTCGGAATACTCGTCGAGATGCGCGCGCACCTGACCATTGTCGAAGGTGGTGAACATCCGCCGCAACGATGCGATCTCGGCATCGCTCGCCCTTTCCGTGATCAGGCGCGCCGCCATGCTTTCCAGCGCCGCCCACGCGGTAATCATCTCGATGACTTCGAGCTTCGTCTTGCGCACCACGTAGATACCGCGGCGCGGCACCGAGCGCACGAAGCCCTCGCTCTCGAGTTGCGCCATGGCTTCGCGCACCGGCGTGCGGCTGATGCCGAAGTCCTGTGCAAGCTTGCGCTCGTCGAGGCGGATATCGTCGCGGCTGCGATAGACATCCATCGCGACAATCGCGTTCTTCAAGGCGGCATAGGCCTTGTGCTTGAAGCTTGGCGTGGCGTCGATCGGCTGGATGGCCGGGTGAGATACGGCTGCGGCACCGACCGAATTTGGCCGGTGGCGGGCGCGGGTACGACGGGGGGCACGATCACGCATGACTGGTATACAATATGCCAGCCGAACGGGCATAATCAAACATATTTTTGGCCAGAAGAACCGTCCGTGGCTCGACGCCACGGACGGGGATTGACTTGGCTGGTCTAACTTTTGGCCATCTGCCGCGCCCGGATGGGCTTGAGCACGAACAGTGCCAGCGCCACGACGATCAGGTTCATGATCGCGGTGAGCACAAACACATAATGCCAGCTGCCGAAATGCGCTTTGATCAAGTTGGCGACCGGCACGAGGAAGGCCGAGGTTCCCTTGGCCGTATAGAGCAGACTGAGGTTCACCGTGGCAAACTTCGTTCCGAACGTGTCGGTACAGGTCGATGGGAACAGGCTGAAGATCTCGCCCCAGGTGAGGAAGATCAGGGCGGCGAAGACCACGAAGGCCCATGCCGCCACGCCAAAGAGGCCCAGCAACCAATAAGCCACCGCGCCCAACCCGAAGGCAATCGCCATCGTGTATTCGCGTCCGATGTTATCGGATACCCATCCGAAAAGCGGACGAGCACCGCCGTTGCATAACCCATCGACGATCAGCGCAACCGTCAGCGTGGTGGCGCTGCCGAACAGGATGACGTTGGCGACATTGAAGTCGCGGGCGATCACCGCGATTTGCGCCGTCGCCATCAGGCCGCTGGCCGACACCATCACGAACATGATGTAAAGCAGCCAGAAGACCGGGTTTTTGAGCACCTCAAGCGGGGAATAGCTGCGCTTCGTCATCGTGACCTTCGCAGCAGGCGCCGCGGCGAGTTCGCCCGGCTGCGGCGCGCGCAACAACCACGCCAGAACAAAGACGACGGCGCCCTGAACGATTCCAAACCACAGGAAGGCCGTCTCGTATCCGTAATGGGCAATCACGTAGCGGATGGGAATGACGGTGAGCACCGCGCCCGCGCCGTAGCCCGCTGCCGTGAGCCCGACCGCAAGACCGCGCCGATCGGGAAACCATTTGACGGCCTGTCCGACGCTGGTCGCATAGACCGCGCCGCCGCCGGTACCCCCGACCACCGCGCCGAGATAAAGCATCCCCAGCGACGTGGCATGGGCATTGATGACCCAGCCGATGCCAACCATGATGCCACCAAAGGCGACCACAAGCCTTGGTCCCACCGTGTCGGCGATCCAGCCTTCGATCGGCGTCAGCCACGTCTCAAGCGCAATGAAAATAGCAAAGGCGAACTGGATCGAAGCGATCGACCAGCCATGCGCCTTGTTGATCGGATTAACGAACAACGTCCAACCATATTGCAGGTTGGCGATCATGATCATGCAGATCACGCAACATATAAGTTGAGTCCAGCGCGCTCCAGATGAAACGCGCCCCTTTGCGGCGGCGCCTGCTGCCATTGCCATCGCTATCCTCCCCGGATTTGAATTTTTCTTCGTCGTCCCTCCAGCGTTTGCTGGATGGCGCGTAGTTTTACTGCAACGGAAGCTGCGATCCGCATAAATTTAAAATAAACAAAGGCAGATTGGCGGAATCAGTTTGCACTGCGGCAAGATTTGAAAATCATGCCGTCAGCGCGCAATCGAGCGGCTCATGAATTGTGTTTCGCTTCGGCGCTTCGACGACAGCCCGCGCAGTGCATGCGCGCGGCTAGTTCGCTGACGCCGCTGCCGGTGTCCGGCGGCGCAACAATTTTCCGATCAGCATCGAGATCAGCGGCCAGAACAGCATCACCATGCTGAGCGCTGTGATGGAACCGACCAGGCCGTTCGACCAGAAGGTCGAGATATCGCCCTGCGAGCCGATCATCGCCTGGCGGAACGAACTTTCGGCCCTACCGCCCAGCACGATCGCCAGCACCATCGGCGCCAGCGGATAATCGAGTTTCTTGAACAGGTAGCCGATGACCCCAAACATGACCATGAAGATGAGATCGGCGGGCGCGTTGGACAGCGTGTAGGAGCCGATGGCGCAGACCACGATGATGATCGGCGCGATGATCGAAAATGGGATGCGCATGATCGACGCCCACAGGGGCACGGTCGACAGCACGATCACCAGGCCCACGACGTTGCCGAGGTAGATCGACGCGATCAGGCCCCACACGAAGTCCTTCTGCTCGACGAACAGCAGCGGACCGGGTTGCAAGCCCCAGATCAGCAACCCACCGAGCAGCACCGCCGCGGTCGGCGATCCAGGAATACCAAGCGTGAGCATGGGCAGCAGCGCGCTGGTCCCGGCGGAGTGCGCCGCGGTTTCCGGCGCCACCACGCCCTCGAGCTGGCCGGTTCCAAAAAGCGGACCGTTCTTGGAAAAGCGCTTGGCGAGGCCGTAGCTCATGAATGAGGCGGGTGTGGCGCCGCCCGGCGTGACGCCAAGCCAGATGCCGACCAGGGTGCCGCGCACGATCGTGACCCAGTATTGCGGCAGCTTTTTCCAGGTCTGCCACACCACGTACGGATTGATCTTGGCGCTGCGGCCTTCGAAATGCAGACCCTTCTCGATCGTCACCAGGATTTCGCCGATACCGAACAGACCGATAACCGCGATCAGGAAGTGGAAGCCGGTGAGCAGCGTCTCGGTTCCGAAGGTCAGACGCAGACCGCCGGTAATGTCGTCGGTGCCGACGCTGGCGAAGGCGAAGCCGAGCATCATCGCCGAGATGACCTTGAACGGCGATTGCCGGCCCATGCCGACGAAACTGCAAAAGGTCAGCAGATAGACCGAGAAGTATTCCGGTGGACCGAAGTCGAGCGCAAAGTTGGCGACAATCGGCGCCAGAAACGTAAGCACGACCGTCGCGAAAAACGCGCCGATGAATGACGATGTCATCGAAGCAGTGATCGCCTCGCCGGCGCGGCCTTGCTTGGCCAGCGGGTGGCCGTCGAACGTGGTGGCGACCGACCATGGTTCGCCGGGGATGTTGAACAGAATGGCGCTGATACAGCCGCCGAACAAAGCCCCCCAATAGATCGCCGCCAGCATGATAATGGCGGTCGTGTTGGGCATCGAGAAAGTGAGCGGCAGCAGGATGGCGATGCCGTTGGCGCCGCCGACGCCGGGCAGGAAGCCGAGCAAAACGCCGAACAGAAGACCGACTACCATGTAAGCAAGGTTCATCGGCGTCAGCAGCACGTCGAAGCCGTGCATCAGCGAAAAGAACGCGTCCAACTAAGGCCTCCCCTCACCCAGGATTGCACGGAGCAATTTTATTCGTTCTCGCATTCATCCGATCCCAACACTCCGCGCTCGCCCGCCTCAATAGCCAAGCCAAGCTTCGAATGGTCCCTTCGGCAGCGGCACCAAAAACCAGATTTCGAACACGACGAACAGCACAACCGGAAGCGCTAGCATCACCGGTAGCGTTTTGTAAATCGGATAGCGGCCGTGCCAGGTCATGAAGAAGCCGACGAAGAGCGCCATCGAGATGTAGATGCCGATGTAAATCGACAGGACGACGAAGATGAACATCGGAATCAGAACCTGGAGCACCATCATCAATTCGTGCTGCTTGATGAAGCCGCGTTGGCCCTCGGCGCTGCGCCAGAAAACGTTCTGTATCAAAGTGGCCCCGCTGGTGATGAACATGAACAGCGAGACGTAGAATGGAAAGTAACCGGAATCGGGCCCCACGTTTTTCGCCCAGCCGGCGCCGAGCCGATAGCTGGAGACCATGACCACTGTCGCCACCACCATCAGCGCCAGCGCCACCACAATATTCATGGTGCGGTTGGAGGTGACGACAGGCGACAAATCTTCGTCTTCGGACACTTCGCTCATTGCAGTGAACTCTTGATTGACCGGCGCCGTCCCGCCTGCGCAAACGCGCGCTAAAGCCTGCGGCTTGAGACAAGAAAATTGCGGGAGCGCCGTTTCAACGACACTCCCGCAAGCCATACGGGCTCAGGAGCCCTTGTGCAGGAAGCCGGCCTTTTCCATCAATTCATGATGGGTGTCAGCCGCCTTCACCAGCCAGGCGTGGAACTCGTCGCCGGTCATGAAGCTCTGATTGAAAGCGCCTTTTTCCATGTAGGCCTTCCATTCCGGCGTCGCGCGTACCTTCTTGAGCAGGTCGATGTAGTAGTCGACCGCGTCCTTTGATACGCCCGGCGCCGTCATGATGCCGCGCAGCATGGTGTAGTGGATGTCCAAACCCTTGGACGTGCAGGTCGGGATGTCCTGCCACGACATGTCGCTCGTCATCTTGGTGGGATATGGCATCGGCTTTTCGTCGAACACGCAGAGCGGACGCACGCTCCCGGCGCGCCAATGCGCAACGCATTCCACCGGATTGTTCACGCTCGAATCGATGTGTCCGCCGACAAGCTGCGTGCAAACTTCGCCGCCGCCTTTGTAGGGCACGTAGGTGAACTTGGCGCCGGTCTTCTGCTCCAGCGCCGCGGTGATGATCTGATCTTCCTGCTTGGAGCCGGTGCCGCCCATCTTCATCGTGCCGCCGGCTTTCTTGACGGCATCGATATATTCCTGCGGGGTCTTGTAGGGCGTCTTGGCATTGACCCAGAGCACGAACTCGTCGAGCGCCATCATGGCAATCGGCGTGTAGTCCTTCCAGGAGAAGGGCGAGCCGGTCGCCAGCGGGGTCGTGAACAGGTTGGACAGCGTGATGATGAGTTTGTGGGGGTCGCCTTTGGCGTTCTTGACATAGAGGAAGCCCTCGGCGCCGGAGCCGCCCTTCTTGCTGATGACGACCATCGATGTCGGCATCAGTTTATGTTTCGTGACAATGCCTTGGATCAGTTGCGCCATTTGACCGGCGCCGCCGCCAATGCCCGCCGGAACGATGAACTCGACCGTCCGGGTCGGTTTCCAGGCGGCATTTGCCGGAACCGACGAGAGCGCCAGCGCAGCGCCGAAACAGGCGACCGCGCCGAAGCTCATCACTTTGCTTGAGCCTCGCATCTGTGAATCCTCCATTTGGGTGTTTCCCTCGCCTGCCCGATCTTGATTGCCGGGATGGCGTTCGCCGTTCGCTAATCGAGCAGCATTGTTCTCCTTCTGAGTTCGCCTAAGCCGTACGAATTAAACCACGATGCGACCTAATCACATAGGCGCGCATTATGTAAAGGCAGTCCGGACTTTCGTGTCGCGGCATGCCGCCACAGCCTCGAGCGTTCGCCGCCAGCATTGATGCAGGCCGCTTTCATGCGCAAGACGAAGTGACGGTATCGCCGTAAGTCAACGCGGTTCCGTCGTGCGCCGATATCGTTTGTGCGAAAATGACTTGGGCAGCGATTTGAGGTCGCGAAATTTGCGCGCGCTTTTCCGGGCGGCTCTGGCACGCGCAAGAATACCCGCTCGCGTCAGAACGATTTAGGCCGCGCCAAAAAAGGCCGGGACTAAATGCGCATGTACTTATTTGGGGCTGGGTCCCCGCTTTCGGGGGATAAATTTCGCACCAAAACGGCTTAGGCCCGGCTCAAAAAACCGGGCCTAAGCCGTGTGCTCAATTTGGTTGCGGGGGTAGGATTTGAACCTACGACCTTCAGGTTATGAGCCTGACGAGCTACCGGGCTGCTCCACCCCGCGTTAATCCGTATCCTCAGGAAAACGGGAAACGCAGGGCGAACCCTGCGTGTTTCGAGGGCTATGTAGCAACGGCGAACCTCGATGGGAAGGGCGCAAACGGCTGCTTTTCATAAACCTGTCATGAAACGGCGGCAAAAAGCCCTTATGGTAGGGGCTGCCGGGCAGGGCGACAGCTTTGGCGACGGCTTTGCAACCGCCGCGCGGTCCATCATTGGCGATGCCCGGCGCGGCCTTGCCGATCCCGAACTCAGCGACGCCGAAGCTGTGCACGAGGTGCGCAAGGCGCTCAAACGCTGGCGCGCGCTATTGCGTTTGCTGGCCCGCCCGCTTGGCGAGCAGGCCGACCAGTTGCGCACCGAGGCGCGCGAACTGATGCGGGCGCTGTCGAGCGCGCGCGACGCCCAATCCTCACTCGATGCGCTCGCGGATCTGCGCAAGGTTGACGTGCCATTCTCGACGACTTCGATCGAGACGATCCATGCGCGGCTCGCCGAGATGCGCGACGCCGCCGAACAGCATGGCTTCACGAAGTCCATGCGCGAGAAGATTTCGCGTTATCTCGACTATGCCACCTTGTCGCTCGAACGATGGCCGCTGGCAGCGATCGATTTCGACACGGTCGCCGACGGGCTCACATCGACGTACCGGCGTGCGCGGCAATTGCTGCCGGAAAGCTGGCTGAGTGCCGAACCCGAGCACCTGCACGATCTGCGCAGGCGCGTGGTGGAGCATCGCCACCAGATGGATCTGATCGAACCATTATGGCCGCGGCTTGGCCAGGTATGGGCGGAGGAAGCGCAACGCCTGCGCAATCGGCTGGGCGCGTGTCAGGATCTCGCGGTGTTCACGAGCCTCGCAGCGCCGCATCAATCGCTGGCGCCCTGGCGCTCTCGGCTGGCGCCACTGATCGAAGCCCGCCGTTCCGCACATCTGAAAACCGCGGAGCGGCTTGCGGGTCGGCTGTTCGCCGAGAAACCGAAGGCGTTCCATCGCCGCATCGCGGCCTTATGGAGCGCGGGACGCTCCAGGAAATCTTGAGGCACCGCGCACCTTGCGCCTCTCGTGCCGCACCTGCCTCTGACGTCCGGCTTGCATCGCGTACGCTGTTGTTTTCGCAGGCATTCTATTGTCTGATGCGCGCGCAGCGATCTTGACACATTGGTAGTCCCTACACGGATGACGAAGAAAGGCGACATTTTCAGCCAGGCAATGGCGTCATTGCAGGCGGGACGACTGGGCGATGCGGAGCAGCTTTTCAAGAACGTGCTGCGCCAGCAACCCAATCATCTCGGGGCGCTCAACCTCCTGGGCATCATGCTGACGCAGCTTCAGCGATATGCGGAGGCCGAGAGCTATCTCAAGTCCGCGCTGAAGCTGAACGCGAACTCGGACGTCACGCTCTACAACTACGGGATCATATTGAAGGCATTGAAGCGGCCGGGCGAGGCGCTGGAACGCTTCAGTCAGGCAATTTCGGTCAAGCCGGATGTCGCGGAGACCTGGAACAATCGCGGTACCGTGCTGAGCGAGCTCAAACGCGACGATGAGGCGATTGCCGACTTCGACAGGGCGATCGCGCTGCAACCGAACTATGCGGAGGCCTCCTATAACAAGGGTAAATCCCTGGTGGAGATCAAGCACCCGAACGAAGCGCTTGCCGCGTTCGACCGGGCGCTGTCGCTGAAGCCGGTTCTGGCCGAGGCTTGGCTTGGCCGCGGCCATGCCTATGACGAACTCAAGCGCTTCCCCGAGGCGTTAGCCGCGTTTGACCAGGCACTCTCGATCAATCCAAACTTGGCGGAAGCTTCGCTCGGTCGCGGCGGCGTCTTCACACGAATGAAGCGCTACGGCGACGCGGTCGGCGCTTATGAACGG
This sequence comes from Pseudolabrys sp., assembly GCA_036268675.1. Taxonomy (GTDB): domain Bacteria; phylum Pseudomonadota; class Alphaproteobacteria; order Rhizobiales; family Xanthobacteraceae; genus Pseudolabrys. The sequence goes on along the minus strand of DATATS010000168.1, from coordinate 1,902 downwards.
GCGATGGCGCTGAAAAACGACATCGCCGGCGCGGAAGGCTCGCGGCTTTTTGCCAAGAAAAATATCTGCGACTGGACCAATTACGACGCCGAATGCGCGCGCCTGATCGCCAACTTGCGCAAGGGCAACGCAAATGTGCTACCGTTCGAACTGCTCAGCATGTCCGCCTCCCCGGCCGACCAGCTTCTCCGCACGAAGGGCTGGATCGCGGACAAGTTCCCTCCGTCCGCCAAGGCGCTGTGGCAGGGCGAGGTTTACCGGCATGACCGGATACGCATTGCCTATCTGTCCGCCGACTTTCGCGAGCACGCCGTCTCCTATCTCGTCGCCGGTCTGTTCGAAGCGCATGACAAGTCCCGCTTTCAGACCACAGGCATTTCGTTCGGTCCCGATGACAGATCGAAGATTAGGGACCGGATCGTCAGATCGTTCGATGACTTCGTTGACGCTCATGCGCAGGGCGATGCAGATATCGCCGGCATGATACGGGCGCGTGAGATCGACATCGTCGTCGATCTCACGGGCCTCACTGCGGATGCCCGCATCGGCATCTTCGCGCAGCGACCGGCACCCATCCAGGTGAATTTTCTCGGCTATTCGGGCACGATGGGCGCGCCCTATATCGACTACATCATCGCGGATCAAATCGTTATTCCGGAGCACAGCCGCGACTTCTACGTCGAGAAGATCGTCACGATGCCAGACTGCTATCTCGCCAACGACAACGCGCGCGTCATTGCCGACAGTGTGTTTTCCCGCGAGAAGCAAGGATTGCCGCCCTCCGGCTTCGTGTTCTGCTGCTTCAACAACAACTACAAGATATCACCGCAGTATTTCGATCTCTGGATGCGGCTCTTGAAGCAGGTCGAGGGCAGCGTGCTCTGGCTTCGCAAGGACAATACGGAGGTCGTCGATCATCTGCGCAAGGGGGCCGCGGCGCGCGGTGTCGACGGCGAAAGGCTGCTCTTTGCCAAGCATGTGGCGGACATCGATCAACATCTGGCAAGAATGCGCCTGGCGGACTTATTCCTCGACACGCAGCCTTACGGCGCGCAGACGACGGCAAGCGACGCGCTGTGGAGCGGGCTGCCAATTCTGACGATCCTTGGCGAAACATTCGTCGGCCGCGCCGCGGCGAGCCTGGTCACGGCAATCGGCCTTCCCGAACTCATCGCGCAGGATCTGGCAGCCTATGAGCGCATGGCCCTCGAGCTTGCCACGGCGCCCGCGACGTTGGCCGAGATCCGACGCAAGCTTGCCGCGAACCGACAGATCACGCCGCTTTTCGACACCAGGCGCTATACCAGGCACATCGAGGCCGCTTACACGGCGATGCATCGGCGCCAACAGGCAGGCCTGCCGCCCGATCACATCGTGGTTCCGGGCTGATAAGCCACGTCAACGAAAAATCCGCCGCCGGTTTCCCGGCGGCGGTTTTTGCGTATCGATCATCGTGATGAGGAATTCGTCCTTGGCAGGCCTGGCAGCGACCTACTCTTCCAAGCCTTAAGACTTAGTACCATCGGCGCAAGGGAGTTTAACGGCCGAGTTCGAGATGGGATCGGGTACAGGCCCCCTGCTAAAACCACCAGGCCAGCCAAGAACGAATGTGAAGCAAGCTGCGAGCGCAGCGAGCAGCGCAGCCCGCGGACTTGATCCGCGGGCCTCGTGCCCGAACATTTTGGTCTTTCTATTTTCAGTGCGCGCCATGCGTTTCCCCCAGGGGAAACGCATGGGCATTGGAAATGAGAGCAATCAAGACAATCGAGCTATTAGTACCGGTAAGCTCAATGCGTTGCCGCACTTACACACCCGGCCTATCAACGTGGTGGTCTACCACGGCTCTCAAGGGAGAACTCGTTTCGAGGTGGGTTTCTCGCTTAGATGCCTTCAGCGATTATC
>DATATS010000167.1:0-34441 GCA_036268675.1 Pseudolabrys sp. | reverse complement strand
ATATTGACGATCGCATCCGTCTCGAACGGTTTCTTGAGGATGGGTAGCATCGTGAGCTTGTGCTGCACGCCGATATTCTTGACATGTTCGAGCACGGCCGCGCCGCGAGCGCTCATCAACTGAATGGCGCCGCGAAAGCCGCCCTTGCCAAGTTTGACAACCGTCTCGATGGCATCGGCGGATTCCAGCGAGATGTTGATGAACATCAGATCGGGCAGGCGTTTCTCGATCGCTTTGCGCAGGCTTATGCCGTCGGCAAATTCCTTGGTATCGATTCCGGAGCCGTGCAGCACGAGCGACAGGAAGTGCCGAATGCTCGATTCTTCGTCGACCACGTAGCAGAGCGGCGCGCTCGCAGGCGCAAGCGTCGGCGACGCGACGTCGGGCGCGTCAGCGGCGTCGGCGCTCTCTGTCGACGGGGCTACGGGAGCATCGGTCATGGAAACGGGGTTCATCCGGCCGGCGGGCCATAGAGTCAGCGATCGCGGCCAAAGGTTGTGCCAAACTTGTTAAAGTTGGGTTTCCCGCGCCCGTCAGGGCCAAGAACATTCCCTGCTAAATCCACAGAATATAAAGGAAATTTGGCGACCCCGGCTGGATTCGAACCAGCGACCCCCAGCTTAGAAGGCTGGTGCTCTATCCGGCTGAGCTACGGGGTCTTGTGCGCCCGGGTTTACCCGGCTCGCGCCTCGAATGAAAGGTGCGCCCGGGCACCGGCATGGATAACGTCGGCCAAGGAGACTTTCCATGACCGCCATTGCCGATATGACCTGCGTCGAATTGACAGAAGGCTACGCCCGCGGCGCGCTTTCGCCGGTCGAGGTGGTGCGCGATTGTCTTGCCCGCATCGAAAAGCACGCCGATATCAACGCGTTCATCATCGTCGATAGCGAAGCAGCGCTGAATACGGCCGGGGAATCGCAGGCGCGCTGGAAAGCGGGCAGGCCGCTCGGCAAGATCGATGGCGTCCCGGCCACCATCAAGGACAATATCTGGGCCAAGGGTCTCCCCACCCGGCGCGGTTCCCGCAACAGCGACACCGCGCCGGCGCAAGCCGACTCTCCCGCGGTCGCGCGTCTGCGCGAAGGCGGCGCGGTGATTCTCGGCAAGACCTGTCTGCCGGAACATGGCTGGATCGGCGCCTGCCATTCGCCGCTCACGGGCATCACCCGCAATCCGTGGAAACGCGATTACACCACCGGCGGCTCGACTGGGGGTGGGGCGGCGGCCGCGCTGCTGGGACTGGGCGTGCTGCATCTGGGAACGGATGGCGCGGGCTCCTTGCGCATTCCGGCTGCTTTCACGGGCGTATTCGGCTTCAAGCCGAGTTTCGGGCTGGTGCCGGCCCATCCGCCGTCGATGCTCAACGTGCTGGCGCACCAGGGGCCGATCACACGCAAGGTTGCCGACGCCGCGCTCATGCTCTCGACGATCGCACAACCCGACGCACGCGACATGACCGCCTGGAACACGGCGGTGCCCGACTTTACCGCCGGACTGGAGAAAAGCGTGCGCGGCTTGCGCGTCGCGCTCTCGATGCGGCTCGGGCATGTCGAGAAATTCAATCCCGACATCGAAGCGGCGGTGCGCAAGGTCGCGCGCATTCTCGAAGAGCAGGGGGCGATCGTCGAGGAAGCCGATCCGCCGCTTGCGCGCGCGCTCGACATGATCCGGGTTCTATGGTGGCCGGTGATGACGGGGCTTGCCGATGCGCTGCCGCCGCAACAGCGCGCCGAGATGGATCCGGGTCTGCTCGATGTTGCCGAACGGGGAAAACGCTTCACGGTCGGCGATTATGCGGCCGCCTATAGCGCGCGCACTGATCTGTACAACGCCATGCTCGATTTCCACGCGCGCTATGATCTGCTGCTCACGCCGACCATGCCGCTCACCGCGCTCAAGGCGGGCCTGGTGATGCCGGACGACGTTGATTACGGCGACGACTGGCTCAACTGGTCGCCTTACACCTATCCGTTCAATCTCACGCAGCAGCCTGCCGCCTCGGTGCCCTGCGGTTTGGCGTCCAATGGCCTTTCGATGGGCGCCCAGATCGTCGGTGCGCCGCGGACCGATGCGGTCGTGCTGCGGGCGGCGCGGGTGATTGAAACGGCGCTGCCGATGCCGCCGCTACCGGCTTTGAGAGCCCAAGTCTAAGCTTATATTTGATAATGAAAATATATACTTACGATGGTCGGCTAAAGCGATTAATGTAGTTTCTGAGAATTCACCAACAAGCCACTAATTTCCCATCGCGTTAGACGCAGAGGCCCGACCAAGCCTTGCGCCGGGCGATGCCGGCCACGCCCTCGACACCATCGGGGTCTGAACTAATAGTGACGCTCGCCGCACTAACTAAGACGGCCCGTCGCCGACTGGGAGGCTCCCCGATGCTCAATGCTGTCCGCGCCGGCTTTGCCGCCGCGCTCATTGCCCTTTCCATGATGCCTGCGCTCGCCACCGATAAGGCCTTTGTGCGCAAGGATCTCGATGAGGCCGCGATCAAGCTCGAAGCACAGATCAAGAGCGACGCCGGCACGGTGACCCAGGACGCGGCAACTTTGCGCCGCTCCGCCGATGCGGCGTTCCAGAAGCACGATTACCGCACCGGCATGCTGGTGCTCGGCCAGCTTGTTACCATTGCGCCGAACGACGCCCAGAGTTGGCTGCGGCTTGCCCGCACTGTGACGGAAATCCGGCCGCGCGATGAAAAAGAGCACGCATTGTTGCTCGACCGCGCCTCGACCGCCGCCTACATCGCCTATCAGCGCAGCGACGACCGCAATGAAGAGGCCGACAGCCTGGCCGTGCTTGGCCGCGTGCTCGCCGATCGCAAGGAATGGCGGGGCTCGCTCGACGCTATGCGCATTTCGCTCGAATTGCGTGAGAGCGCGGATCTGCGTGGCCGCTACGAGCGTTTGCGCACCGAACACGGTTTCCGCATGCTGGACTATTCGGTCGACTCCGACGCCGTGTCGCCGCGCGCCTGCTTCCAGTTTTCGGAGGACTTGCCCGGCCGGCGCACCGATTTCTCGCCCTTCGTCTCGGTCGCCGGCGTCGACAAGCCGGCGATCTCGGCCCACGACAAGCAACTATGCGTTGAAGGCCTCAAGCACGGCGAGCGCTATGAAGTGACGCTGCGCGCAGGCCTGCCGTCGGTGGTCAAGGAGGCGCTCACCAAGTCGGCTCAGTTCACGATCTTCGTGCGTGACCGCAAGCCGTTCGTACGCTTCTCCGGTAAGGCCTACGTGCTTCCACGCACCGGTCAGCGCGGCATTCCGGTGCTCAGCGTCAACACCAGCGCGGTCAAGATTTCCGTCTATCGCGTCGGCGACCGCAATCTGATCGACACGATGCTCGGCTATCAATTCCAACGCAATATTTCACGCTATGCCGCCGAGCAGCTCGGTCAGGAAAGCGGCGCCAAGGTGTGGACCGGCGAACTCGCCGTGACGCAGAAACTCAACACCGAAGTGGCCACCGCATTTCCGGTCGACAAGGCGCTCAGTAACCTCAAGTCCGGCGTCTATGTGATGACGGCGTCGCCGAAGGACGTGGTCTCGGAGGGCGACGGGCAACTCGCCACGCAATGGTTCATCGTCTCGGATATCGGACTGACTGCCTATACCGGCCATGACGGCATCGACGTTTTCATTCATTCGCTGGCGAGCGCCGAGCCACTTGGCTATGTCACCGTCCGGCTGGTTGCCCGCAACAACGAAGTTCTGGCGAGCAAGCCGACCGATCGCAATGGGTTCGTGCATTTCGAGGCGGGCCTCACGCGCGGCGAGGGCGGACTAGCCCCGGCGGCGATTGTTGCCGCCGACAAGGGCGACTACGCGTTTCTCAGCCTTAAATCGCCGGCCTTCGACCTGTCCGACCGCGGCGTTGCGGGGCGTCAAGTGCCGGCCGGGCTGGATGCGTTCGTCTACACCGAGCGCGGTGTTTACCGCAGTGGCGAAACTGTTGCGGTAACGGCGCTGCTACGCGATGCGCGCGGGGACGCCTCGATTGGTGCGCCGCTCACACTGATCATGGAGCGCCCCGACGGCGTTGACTATCGCCGCGCTCTCGTTGCCGACCAGGGCATCGGCGGCCGCAGCTGGAGCGTGCCGATTGTCGGCAATGCTGCCACCGGCACCTGGCGCGTGCGCGCCTACACCGATCCGAAACGCGCACCGATTGGCGAAACCACTTTCATGGTCGAGGACTATGTGCCCGACCGCATCGAATTCGATCTCACCTCAAAAGCCGCGTCGATTTCGGCCAAGACCCCGGCGCAGGCGAGCGTTGACGGACATTTCCTCTATGGGGCGCCGGCGTCCAAGCTCGAACTGAGTGGGCAGGTGACCATTGCCGCCGCCAAGGAACGGCCGGGATTTGCCGGCTATGCCTTTGGCCTCGCGGACGATGACGTCACGGCCGTGCGCCAGGAACTCGGCGATCTCCCCGACACCGATGCGCAGGGCAAAGCAACCTTTTCCATCAAGCTCGACAAGGTGCCGGTGACCAGCCGGCCGCTCGAAGCGCGCGCTACCGTCAGCATGGCGGAATCCGGCGGCCGCGCGGTCGAACGCAAGCTCACGCTACCAATTATGCCCGACGCGCCGATGATCGGCGTCAAGCCGGCATTCTCCGGTCGTTCGCTCGCCGACGGCGCTAACGCTGACTTTGACGTGGCGATGGTCGCCCCCGACGGCAAGATGCTCGCGCAAAAGGGACTGCGCTACGAGCTGCTCAAGGTCGAGACCTCGTATCAATGGTACCAGCAGAATGGCCAGTGGGAATACGAGCCGGTCAAGCGCACCGAACGCGTCGCGAACGGCAACCTCGAGACGTCCGCCGACAAGCCGGCGCGGCTGTCGCTGCCCGTTAAATGGGGGCGCTATCGCATGGAGGTGTCCTCGGCCGATCCGAACGGGCCGGTCACCTCGTTGAGCTTCGATGCTGGCTTTTACGCGCAATCGAGCGCCGATACGCCGGACCTGCTCGAAATTGCAATCGACAAGGCGGACTACAAATCCGGCGACAGCATGGCGGTCACCGCGACTGCGCGCACCGCCGGGCGCCTGACGCTCAATGTGTTCACCGACCGGTTGGTCGAGAGCAAGAGCTATGAGGTCAAAGCGGGCGTCGCACACGCGACGCTGACGGTCGGCACAAACTGGGGTACTGGCGCCTATCTGGTTGCCACTCTGAGGCGTCCGCTCGATGCGCCGGCAAAGCGTATGCCCGGCCGAGCCATCGGCGTGCAGTGGTTTTCGATCGATCGCGGCGCGCACACGCTGGGCGTCGCGTTGAAATTACCGGCAACGCTGCGCCCCAATTCGGCCTTGAGCGTGCCAATCCAGGTGAGCGGTCTTAAGGCTGGCACCGAGGCGCGTATCGTTGTGGCCGCGGTTGACGTCGGCATTCTCAATTTAACGAACTACAAGCCGCCGGCGCCTGACAATTACTATCTCGGGCAACGCCAGCTCACCGCCGAGGTCCGCGATCTCTATGGGCAACTGATCGACGGCATGCAGGGCGCCCAAGGACAAATCCGTTCCGGCGGCGATGAGGGCGCGCAACTGAACGGCTCCCCGCCCACGCAAGCCCCGCTCTCGCTCTACTCCGGTATCGTGCAAGTCGCTGCCGACGGCACGGCGCAGGTGAATTTCGACATTCCTGCGTTCACCGGAACCGTGCGGGTCATGGCGGTGGCCTGGAGCAAGGACAAAGTCGGCCGCGCCAATGGCGACGTGGTAGTGCGCGATCCGGTCGTGTTGACTGCAACGCTGCCGCGTTTCCTGCGGACCGGAGACCGAGGCGCGATCCAGTTGGAGATCGACAATGTGGAAGGCGCCGCCGGCGATTATGCGATTGCGATGGATGCGGACGGACCCATCAAGATCGAAGGTGGTGCGGCGAAGAGCCTCAAGCTTGCCGCCAAACAGCGCGAACGCGTCTCGCTTGCCGTGACCGCAGCGGGTGCGGGCACGGGCTTCCTGAAAGTCACCCTGAAAGGCCCCAACAACTTCGCGCTCACGCGAAGCTACGTGTTTGATGTGCGCCCCGCGACGCAAATCCTCAGTCGCCGCAGCGTGCGCAAGCTCGCCAAGGGTGAGACGCTGACCTTGTCCAAGGACATGTTTGCCGATTTCGTGCCGGGCACCGGACGGGCGGCCTTGTCGGTCGCAATCTCCACATCGTTCGACGCGGTAGCGCTGCTCAACGCGCTCGACCGCTATCCGTTCAGCTGCTCCGAACAGATCACCAGCCGTGCGGTTGCGATGCTCTATATCAACGAATTGGGTGCGCAGGCCCATATTGCGTCGGACAATGAGATCGACAGCCGCATCAGGGATGCCATCGCGCATCTTTTGGCGCGGCAAGGTTCGAACGGCTCGTTCGGCCTATGGTCGGTCGGCGGCGAGGACGTCTGGCTTGATGCCTACGTGACCGACTTTCTGACGCGCGCGCGCGAGCGCGGGTTCACTGTGCCGGCGGAAGCGTTCAAACTGGCGCTCGACCGGCTGCGCAATTACGTGGCGAATACAAGCGAGCCGAATAAAAATGGCGGACGCGATCTCGCTTATGCGTTCTATGTGCTGGCACGTAACGGGATCGCTCCGGTCGGCGATCTGCGTTACATCGCCGACGTGAAGCTTGGCGATCTGCAAACTCCCATTGCCAAGGCGCAAGTGGCGGCGTCATTGGCCATGCTCGGCGACAAGACGCGCGCCGAGCACGTGTTCGTCGCCGCGCTGAATGCGATCGCACCGCAACCCAAGCTCGATTTGGGCCGCGCCGATTTCGGGTCGGCCTTGCGCGACTCGGCCGCCCTGGTCACGCTTGCTTCGGAAGCGAACGCGCCGGCAAAAACGATCGATGGCGCCGTGACGCGCGTCGATGCCGCGCGTGCGTTGTCGAACTATACATCGACGCAGGAGGACGCATGGCTGGTGCTGGCGGCGCGCTCGCTTTCCAAGCAGACCAACGCAATCTCGCTGACCGTCGATGGTGTAGCGCGTCAGGGTGCGTATTATCGCAGCCTGCGTCCCAACGATCTGGAGAAGCCGATCGCGGTGACCAATCACGGCGACGGCAACGTGCAGGCGGTGGTGTCGGTTTCCGGCGCGCCGCTCACGCCTGAGCCTGCCGCGGAGCACGGATTCAACATCGAACGCAGTTATCATGCGTTGACCGGTGAGCCGGCCGATCCGACGCATGCGCGGCAGAACCAGCGGTTTGTCGTGGTGCTCAAAGTGACCGAGCCGCAACCGCAATATGGCCGCGTGATTCTGGCGGATTATCTGCCAGCCGGTTTCGAAATCGACAATCCCCATCTGGTGTCGTCGGGCGAAACCGGGACGCTGTCCTGGATCGCCGATGCGGTCGAGCCGGTGCATAGCGAATTCCGCGACGATCGTTTCACGGCGGCCTTCGACCGCAAACAGGATTCGGCGCCTGTGTTCACCGTCGCTTACGTCGTGCGTGCGGTGTCGCCCGGGCATTATGTCCTGCCGCAGGCGATCGTCGAGGACATGTACCGCCCCGACCGCCTGGGGCGCACGGCAACCGGCACCATCGACATCACGGCGGCGAAGTGAAGTCTTGGATATGAAATATTGGCGATGGATCCTGGCGTGTAGCGGCGGCCTTGGGTTGGCGGCTGTGCTGGCCGCCGGCTGTTTCGTCTATTCGCTTGGGCCCGCGCCGCTCGGCAATCACCTCGACTATTCGCACCTTGTGCTCGACCGCGACGGCAAGCTGCTGCGTGCCTATGCGACCAAACAGGGCCGCTGGCGTTTGCCGGCGACGGTCAAAGATGTCGATCCGCGTTTTCTGAAAATGCTTTTTGCCTACGAAGACAAGCGTTTCCGCTCGCACCACGGTGTGGACACAGAGGCGCTTTTGCGCGCGGCGTTTCAATTCGCCACCAGCGGCCACGTCGTTTCCGGCGGCTCGACCATCACGATGCAGGTGGCGCGGCTGCTCGAGCCGCGCGAGCACCGCAGTCTGGGCGCCAAGCTGCGCCAGATCGTGCGCGCTGTTGAGCTTGAACACGCGCTCAGCAAGGACCAGATTCTCTCGCTCTATCTGACGCTTGCTCCTTATGGCGGAAACATCGAGGGGATCCGCGCGGCCTCGCTCGCCTACTTTGGCAAGGAGCCACGCCGTCTTTCGCTTGCCGAGGCCGCGCTGCTGGTGGCTCTGCCGCAGTCGCCGGAATTGCGCCGGCCCGACCGGTATCCGAAGGTGGCGCGCGCCGCGCGCGACCGCGTGCTCGACCGTGTGTCGGCCGCTGGCGTCGTGCCCCGCGACGAAGTCGCGCGCGCGAAATCGCAAGGCGTGCCGCATGCGCGCCGCGAATTGCCGATGCTGGCGCCGCATGCTTCCGATCAAGTGGTCGCCGCCGAGCCGGATAAGCGCGTGCACCGGCTGACAATCGATGCCGGCTTGCAGCAAACCTTGGAAGAACTCGCGCACGAGCGGGCGCGCGTGCTCGGGCCCGCAGTGTCGGTCGCGATCCTCGCCGTTGATAATGAAACCGGTGAGGTTCTCGCGCGCGTCGGCTCCGCGGACTATTTCGATGTGCGGCGCGCCGGTCAGGTCGACATGACGCAGGCGCTGCGCTCGCCCGGCTCGACGCTCAAGCCGTTCATCTACGGCCTCGGATTCGAGGACGGGCTATTGCATCCGGAGACGCTGATCGACGACAAGCCGGCACGCTACGGCAGCTACATGCCGGAAAATTTCGACCTGACTTACCAAGGCACCGTGACCGTGCGGCGCGCGCTGCAAATGTCACTGAACGTGCCGGCGATCGCTGTGCTCAACAAAGTCGGCGTCGACCGTCTGAGCGCGCGTCTCACGGAGTCCGGCGCGGCACTGGTGTTGCCGAAAGGTGAGGCGCCGGGCCTTGCCATCGGACTTGGCGGCGTCGGCATCACGCTGTCGGATTTGACCATGCTTTACACCGGGCTCGCGCGCCTCGGTTCCGCGTTGCCGCTGACGGAGCGGGTAGGGACCCCGGCGCCGCTTGCGCGACGGCTGCTCGATCCGGTCGCTGCCTGGTATGTCGGCAACATCCTGATTGGCGCGCCGCCGCCGGAGAACGCAGCCCCCGGTCGCATCGCCTACAAGACCGGCACCTCTTATGGCTACCGCGATGCGTGGGCGGTCGGCTTCGACGGCCGCATGACAATCGGCGTATGGGTCGGCCGGCCGGACGGCATGCCGGTGCCGGGACTGGTCGGACGAGCCTCGGCTGCGCCCATTCTGTTCGATGCCTTTGCGCGCACCGGGCATGCGCCCGCGCCGCTCGCGCGCGCGCCCAAGGGCGCGATCTTTGCCACCACCGGCAAGTTGCCGCCGCCGCTGCAACGGTTCAGGCCCGACGGCGCCGTGAGCAATTTGCCGGAGCCGCCGCGCATCATGTTTCCGCCCGACGGCGCGCGCATCGAATTGAGCAATGCGAGCACGCCGCAGCCTGTGCCGCTCAAGATCGCCGGCGGCCATGAGCCGCTGACCGTCATGATCAACGGCGTGCCGTTGGCCCAGCAGAACAACCGGCGCACGGTCCTCTTTACGCCCGATGGGCCCGGCTTTGCGCGGCTGACCGTCATGGACGCGCGCGGCGCTGCAGACAGCGTGACCGTCCGCTTTCAATAGAATGACAGCGTTCCGGCTTGGCCCTATTGTCCCGCCGATGGCACGGAATCAGCACCTTCCGGAATTGTCCGCCCGATGAGTTCGGCCGAGAAAGACTCCTGGTTTGCCTTCGCGCCGTCGCGCGGGCTCGCCGCCGCATTGGACTTTGCCGAGGGCTCGCATCGCCGCGCCTGCATCCTGCTGGTCGCCTTCGCGTTGATCGCCTTCCTGCCGGGATTTTTCCAAATCCCGCCGGTCGACCGCGACGAAGCGCGCTTCGCGCAGGCCACCAAGCAGATGCTGGAAACGCACGAATATATCGATATCCATTTCCAGGATCAGGTCCGATACAAAAAGCCGGTCGGCATCTATTGGCTGCAGGCCGCGGCGGTGAAGGCCGGTGAAGCGGCCGGCATACCGCGGGCACGCACGACCATCTGGCTTTATCGGCTGCCGTCTCTGTTCGGCGCAATCGGCGCGGTGTTGCTGACCTATTGGGCTGCGCTCGCCTTCGTGTCGCGGCGGACTGCGCTGTTTGCGGCGCTGATGATGGCAAGCTCGGTCCTGCTCGGAGTGGAGGCACGCCTCGCCAAGACCGACGCCATGCTTCTTTTTACGAGCGTTGCAGTGATGGGCGCCATGGCGCGCATTTATCTCGCCGCGCGGCGCACACCGGAAGTCCCAATCGGCTGGCGGGAGCCGGCAATCCTGTGGACCGCGCTTGCCGGAGGCGTGCTGATCAAGGGCCCCCTCATCCTGATGTTCGTGGCGCTCACAGCGCTCGCGCTCTCGATTGCCGATCGGTCCGCCCGCTGGCTGTGGTCGTTGCGGCCATTCATAGGGATCGTCTGGCTGGTCGTGCTCGTGTTGCCATGGTTCGCCGCCATCATTGCGAAATCCGGCAGCAGCTTCTTCACGCATTCGGTTGGCGAGGACATGCTGGCCAAGGTCGCCGGCGGGCAGGAATCCCACGGCGCGCCGCCCGGAACGTATTTTCTTTTGTTCTGGGTCACGTTCTGGCCGGGCTCCGTGCTCGCCGGACTTGCAGCGCCCATGGTGTGGCGGTCGCGATGCGAGCCGGGCGCGCGGTTCTTGCTCGCATGGCTGATCCCGTCGTGGCTGGTGTTCGAAGCGGTCATCACCAAGCTGCCGCATTACGTGCTGCCGCTTTATCCGGCGATTGCGATCCTGATCGCTGGCATCGTCGAAGGTGGCGGCCTCATACGCGCGCGCTGGCTCGTGCGTGGCACCGCCGGCTGGTTCATCTTTCCGGTGGCGGCAGCGATCCTCGTCGTTACCGGTTTCATCGTGTTCGAACGCGAACCCGGCCTGATCGCGTGGCCGTTCGCCACTGCCGCAATAATCTATGGCATGTTCGCCTGGCGCCTTTATGAGGCAGACGGCGCCGAACGCGCCGCCTTGCGTGCCATGATCGCGTCGGTGCTGCTTGCGATCATGGTCTACGCGATCGCGTTTCCCTTGCTTCCCTCGCTGTTCCCGAGCGCGGTCATCGCCGACGCGCTGCACGCCACCGATTGCCCTGCGCCGCAGGTTGCTTCGACCGGCTATCAGGAGCCGAGCCTGGTGTTCCTGCTCGGCACCAAGACCCGATTCACCAACGGGACCGGAGCCGCCGATTTCCTGCGAAAGGGCCGGTGCCGCTTCGCCCTGATCGATGCGCGCAGCGAGCGCGCCTTCGTGCAGCGGGCGAATGCAATCGGATTGCGTTACGCACTGAGCCAACGCGTCGACGGCTACAATTTCAGCGTCGGACAGAAAGTTGCATTGACGGTGTTTCGCTCGACGGACAACCAATGAGCGACGCGCGCGATGTCGACCGTGAGCGGCCATGGCTTGTGACGCTGCGGCGTATCGCTGCTGGTATCATCGACGCGGTCGCCGCGTTGGCGCGCCCATCGCGGCTCTATCCGCGCGAACCGTGGGGACTTACGCCCCAGCGGTTTGCGATAGCGGCGGGGCTCGCCGTCGTGCTGATCGTGCTAGTGATGATCGTCGCCGATGCCGATGCGATCAACGCGGTCCAGCGGTTGCCCGGCGCCGTGATTTGGCCTTTCGGCCAGATCACTGACTTTGGAAAGTCCGGCTGGTTCCTGTGGCCGCTGGGTGTGTTGTTTTTGATTCTTGCCGCGCTTCCGGCGTCAACGCGTATGGCGCAGCGGGTGCTTGCCACGATCATGGTGCGTGTCGGATTTCTGCTCCTTGCCATCGGCGTGCCCGGACTGCTTGTCACGATCGTCAAGCGCATGATCGGGCGGGCTCGGCCGCTGGTGACCGGCGTCGTCGATCCGTTTGTGTATGTGCCGTTCAAGTGGGCATCAGCTTATGCCAGCCTTCCGTCCGGGCACGCCACCACCGCGTTCTCGGTGCTGGTCGCGTTCGGCGCGCTGTGGCCGCGCGCCCGGCCGGCTTTGTGGGTCTATGCGCTGGCGATTGTGGTGAGCAGGGTCGTTTTGACCGCGCATTTTCCAAGCGATGTGCTGGCCGGCGCGATTGCCGGCAGTATCGGCGCGCTGATGGTGCGCCGCTATTTCGCGCTCCGGCGGCTGGGCTTTTCCGTTTTGCCCGACGGAACCGTACGCGCTTATCCAGGGCCGTCGTTCAAACGGATCAAAGCCGTTGCGCGCGCGCTGCTCTCTTAATATGAAGCGTCCGGCGAAACTCCGCCCGGCGGGACTTTGACCATGGATGCAAGCGATCCCGCGGTGACCGTTGTGGTGCCGGTGCGCAACGAGGCCGGCAATATCGCGCTGTTGGTGGACGAAATCGCCGCCGCGCTGGATGGCCATTGGCGCTTCGAGGTTCTCTACGTCAATGACGGCTCGACCGATGGCACCGATGCCGAGCTCAAGCGGTTGATGACACAACATCCCTGGCTCCGCCGCGTTCGCCACACGCAATCCTGCGGGCAATCGGCAGCGGTGCGCAGCGGCGTCATGGCTGCGCGCGCGCCAATGGTCGTCACGCTCGACGGCGACGGACAGAACGATCCGGCCTTTATTCCAGAGCTGCTGCGCGCGCTCGAAGCGGGTTCTCCCGACGTGGGCCTGATCGCCGGACAGCGCGTGGGGCGCAAGGCGTCGGGCTTCAAGAAACTGCAATCGCGTATCGCCAATACGGTTCGCGGCGCGGTGCTGCGCGACGGCACGCGTGACACGGGCTGCGGCTTGAAGGCCTTCCGCCGCGATGTGTTCCTGCGGCTTCCATATTTCGACGGTCTGCATCGCTTCCTGCCGGCCCTGGTGAAGCGTGAGGGCTACAAAATCGGTTATGCCGATGTGGTCGACCGTCCGCGAGCGCATGGCGTGTCGAACTACGGAATGTGGGACCGGCTATGGATCGGCATTCTCGATCTCGCCGGCGTCTGGTGGCTGATCCGGCGAAAAAAGCATGTACCGGAAGTTTCGGAGGACTAGCGGAGCGACCACTGAAAGTCGGATTCGGCTTCCGCGGGATCGCGCGCCATTTAAGGGAAAGCTCAAATGCTCATCGATATCGCACGCTCCGTCGGCGGCTATCTGCAAGATGTATTCGTCGGCCACACCGATTGGGGAATTCTGGTCGGCTATGTCGCGCAGATCTTGTTCGCGATGCGCTTTGTCGTGCAGTGGATCGCCTCGGAACGGGCGGGACGCAGCGTCGTGCCGACGGCGTTCTGGGTGTTCTCGATTGGCGGCGGGATTATGCTGCTCGGTTATGCGCTGTATCGCAAAGACCCGGTCTTCATCATCGGGCAGGCCTTCGGCGTGTTCGTCTATCTGCGCAATCTGCAATTCGTGCTGCGCGGCGGCGGGCAGGGCGCGGCAGCGTGAAAGCTATTTCGTCGCGTTGAGCGCCTTAAATCCATTTTCCAGATCGGCCAGCAGATCGCCCGGATCTTCCAGCCCGATGTGAAAGCGCAAGGTCGGGCCCCCCGGTGTCCATTGCGTCGCAGTGCGATAGGTCGAGCAGTCGAAGAGAATGACCAGGCTCTCGAATCCGCCCCACGAGAAACCCATGCCGAACAGCGTGAGCGCGTTCATGAATGCATAGACCGCGGCTTCGCTGGCCGGTTTGAGAACAACACTGAACAGGCCGCAGGCGCCGGTGAAGTCGCGCTTCCAGATGGCATGACCGGGATCGTTTTCGAGCGCGGGGTGCAGCACGCGCGCAACTTCAGGCCGCCGCTCCAGCCAGCGCGCAACGTGCAGCCCTGACTCGTTATGGCGCGCGAGCCTGACCGCCAGCGTGCGCAACCCGCGTAGCGCCAGAAACATGTCGTCGGGCCCGACGCACACGCCAAGCGAATTCATCGCGTCCTTGAGCTTCGGTAGCATTGCGGCATTCGCCGACACGCAGCCCAACATGATGTCCGAGTGCCCGCCGATATATTTGGTGCCGGCCTGGATCGACAGATCGACGCCCTTGTCGAGCGCCTTGAAATAAAGCGGCGTCGCCCAGGTGTTGTCCATCAGCACGACCGCGCCTTTGGCATGGGCAATCTGCGCGATGGCCGGGATGTCCTGCATCTCGAAACTCTGCGAGCCGGGCGCTTCGACGAACACTGCTTTGGTGTTTGGCTTGAACAAGCCGGCGATGCGCGCGCCGATCAGCGGGTCGAAATAGGTCGTCTCAACGCCGAGGCGTTTGAGCATGCCGTCGCAGAAATTTCGGGTGGGCCGGTAGATGCTGTCGGTCATCAGGACGTGGTCGCCGGCCTGCGCGACCGCAAACAGCGCGGTCGAAATCGCCGCCAGGCCCGACGGCATCAGTCCGACGCCCGCACATGCCGGGCCTTCGAGCGCGGCGATCGCGTTTTCCAGGGCTTCCGAAGTGGGCGTGCCGCGCCGGCCGTATTGATAGCGCGAGCGATGCGCCACCTGATCTTCGGCTGTCGGATAGAGCACCGTCGAGGCGTGGAATACTGGCGGATTGACGAAGCCGAACTGCGCCTTGGTGTCGCGGCCCGCGGTGACGAGCCGTGTTTCCGGCTTGAGCGAGGACGCGGAATGTTCGTTTGACGATGATTTGGGCGGGTTCGCCATGGCGATTTGCAGGTCCGGACCGTCAAATGAGGCGAAATGCTACGTTAGTTCACATACGACCGCCAAGATGGCAAGCGTCAACCCCTTGACCTCGCAGCCTGATCGTTCTGAGATGCTGAAACTAGAGGGGCTCGGTGATTAGTCTAGGCATTCGTAATCGTTTTCGGCGGCCGTTCCGGCCGCTGGCGGTGGTTCTGTCTGGGCGCGCCGCGAAGGCCCTGTAACCGAATTTGCGTCAACGAGGCCGCGCCATGAAACGATTAGCTGCCATTCTCGCTCTCGCCGTCATCTTCGCCGCGCAGAGCGCATCCGCCCAGACGCTGAAATCCGTGAAGGACCGTGGAATTCTGCATTGCGGCGCCAACGGCGCTTTGGCCGGCTTCGGCCTGCCGGATGCGCAGGGCAAATGGTCCGGCCTTGACGTCGATGTTTGCCGGGCGATCGCCGCGGCCGTCCTGAACGATGCCAACAAGGTCAAGTTTGTGCCGCTGTCGGCCAAGGATCGCTTCACCGCGCTTCAATCGGGCGAAGTGGACGTGCTGATCCGCAACACCACCTGGACCTCGTCGCGCGACTCTTCGCTCGGCCTGAGCTTTACCGGGGTCGACTATTATGACGGCCAGGGCTTCATGGTCCGCAAGTCGCTCAAGGTGAATTCAGCTCTCGAACTCGGCGATGCTTCGGTCTGCGTGCAGCAGGGCACCACCACCGAGCTCAATCTCGCGGACTTCTTCCGCGCCCATAACATGAAGCTCAAGTCGGTGACCTTCGCCACCTCCGACGAGGCGATCAAGGCCTATGACAGCGGTCGCTGCGACGCCTTCACCACCGACGCCTCCGGCCTCTATGCCGAGCGGCTGCGGCTTGCCAACAGCGCCGACCACATCGTGCTGCCTGAGATCATTTCGAAAGAGCCGCTCGGACCGGTGGTCCGCCAGGGCGACGACCAGTGGTTCACCGTCGTGAAGTGGGTGCTGTTCGCGATGATCAATGCCGAGGAACTCGGCATCACCCAGAAGAACATCGACGAGATGACGAAATCGACCAATCCGGCGATCAAGCGCTTCGTCGGCACCGAAGGTGCCTATGGCGAACAGCTCGGCCTGACCAAGGATTGGGCGGTCCGCATCATCAAGGCGGAGGGCAATTACGGCGAGGCGTTCGAGCGCAACGTTGGCATGGGCTCGCCGCTCAAGATCGCCCGCGGCCTGAACAAGCTGTGGGACAAGGGCGGCGTCCAATACGCGCCGCCGATCCGCTAAACGACCAGTCTCGGCCGGATCGCATCCGCGGTTCGGCCGGGGACGCCCGCCGGGGTGGCGTCGTGAATTCGGCGAGGGCAAATGTCGACTGACGTTCAGGTGGAGCAGCGTCTCGCGCGCGTTCCATTCTATAACGACCCCGCAGTCCGTAGCGTCGTCTATCAGGTCGTGCTTTGCGCGATCATTGGATTTTTCGTCTATACCGCCGCCACCAATGCCATCGACAATATGCGGCGGGCGCATATCGCCTCCGGCTTCGGCTTCTGGGACAACACGGCCGGCTTCGACATCAGTCAGACGCTGATCTATTTCGACTCGCAATCCTCGACATACGGCCGCGCCTTCTGGGTCGGTTTGCTCAACACGCTGCTGGTGGCCGGCCTCGGCATCGTCTTCGCCACGATCATCGGCTTTATCGTCGGCATATCGCGGCTCTCGAGCAACTGGTTGGTGTCCAAGGTTGCCACCGGCTACGTCGAGACCATCCGGAATATCCCGCTGCTGCTGCAATTGCTGTTCTGGTACAACGCCGTGCTCAAGGCGTTGCCCGGTTTCCGCGAGAGCTTCGTTTTCCCCGGCAGCATCTACATCAATAATCGCGGCCTGTTCATTCCAGATCCGGTCTTTCTTCAGGGATTCGGCGCGGTCGTGGCGGCGCTGATTGTGGGCGTGATCGCGTCGATCGCCTTCTATATCTGGGCGCGCAAGCGGCAGGAGAAAACCGGCCAGCAGGCGCCGGTATTCCTTGTCACGCTGGCGCTGGTGATCGGCTTGCCGTTGATTGTGTTCGCGCTGCGAGGCTTTCCGCTCGAATTCGATTATCCGAAAGGCGGACGCTTCAATATTTCCGGCGGCCTCGCCGTGCAGCCGGAATTCGCGGCGCTGCTGTTCGGTCTGTCGCTCTATACCGCGGCGTTCATCGCCGAGGTCGTTCGCGCCGGCATATTGTCGGTGTCGCGCGGGCAGACCGAAGCTTCCTTTTCGCTCGGTCTCAAGCCCGGCCCGACCTTGCGGCTGATCGTCGTGCCGCAGGCGATGCGCGTCATCATCCCGCCGCTGACCAACCAATACCTCAATCTGACCAAGAATTCGTCGCTTGCCGTCTTCATCGGCTATCCCGACTTGGTGCAGGTTTTCACCGGCACGGTGCTCAATCAGACCGGGCAGGCGGTCGAAGTCGTCGCCATCACAATGGCGGTCTATCTGTCGATCAGTCTCACGACCTCGCTGCTGATGAACTTCTACAACAGCCGCATTGCGCTGGTGGAACGGTGAGGGCGCCAACATGACAATGTCAGAAGGCGAGCTTGCAGTTGCCGAACTGCACTTCGTGCGTGGCGCGGCGATTGATGCCCGCCCACCGCCCGCGTCGATGACCGGCGCCGTCGGCTGGCTGCGGCAGAACCTGCTGTCGACGCCGGCCAGCATTATCCTGACCATCTTCGTCGCGCTGCTGATGCTCTGGATCATCCCTGATCTCATCCGTTTCCTGTTCATCGACGCGGTGTGGACCGGAAACGGCCGCGATGCCTGCCGCGAAGTCGTGCAGCACCGCCCGATCGGCGCCTGCTGGCCGTTCGTGTACGACCGCTGGGCTTATTTCGTTTACGGTTCCTACCCGATTCCCGAACGCTGGCGCGTCGACATCTTCTTCGCGATGCTGGCGGTCGGCGTGGTGTGGCTGCTGTGGCTCAATGCGCCGCGTCACGATATCGGAGCGATTTATTTCTTCGTGGTGATGCCGGTCGTATCGTTCATCCTGCTGACCGGCTGGAAGGCCGTTGGGCTCGAGCCTGTCGACACCGTGTTGTGGGGTGGCATCCTGGTGACCATCGTCGTCGCCTCGGTCGGCATCGTGGTGTCGTTGCCGCTCGGCGTCATCCTTGCGCTCGGGCGGCGATCGCATATGCCGGCGGTGCGGCTGTTTTCGGTGATCTTCATCGAATTCGTGCGTGGCGTGCCGCTAATCACCGTTCTGTTCATGGCGAGCGTGATGCTGCCGCTGTTCGTACCCGAGAGTTACTCGCCCGATAAGTTGGTGCGCGCGCTTGTCGGCGTCGGCCTGTTCGCGTCCGCCTACATGGCGGAAGTGGTACGCGCCGGTTTGCAGGCCATTCCGAAAGGCCAGTTCGAAGGCGCCATGGCCGTTGGGCTGGGTTACTGGCAGATGATGCGGCTGATCATCCTGCCGCAGGCGCTCAAGATCACCATCCCGAACATCGTCAACACCTATATCGGCCTGTTCAAGGACACGACGCTTGTCGTCATCGTCGGCCTGTTCGATTTCCTGCACACCATCGAAGTCTCGCGCATCGATCCGAAATGGGCGACGCCGGTGACCTCGGCGACCGGCTATGCGGTCGCCGCCATGTTCTACCTGTTCTTCTGCTATTCGATGTCGCGTTATGCCCGCGCGACGGAGCTTCGGCTCGGCAGGGCTGAGAAACGCTAGGGACACGCCGCCATGAACGCCACAGCTAACACCGCGCTTCATCTCAAGCCCACCCAGCTCAACACGCCGGTGGCGGTCGAGCTCATCGGCATGAACAAGTGGTACGGCGAATTCCACGTGTTGCGCGACATCAACATAAAGGTGATGGGCGGCGAGCGTATCGTGATCTGCGGCCCGTCCGGCTCCGGCAAGTCGACCATGATCCGCTGCATCAACCGGCTGGAGGAGCATCAACAGGGCCGCATCGTGGTCGATGGCGTGGAACTCACCAACGACCTGAAGAAAGTCGACGAAGTGCGCCGCGATGTCGGCATGGTGTTCCAGCACTTCAACCTTTTTCCGCATCTCACCGTGCTGGAAAACTGCACGCTCGCACCGATCTGGGTGCGCAAGATGCCCAAGCGCGAGGCCGAGGAGATCGCCATGCATTATCTTGGCCGCGTCAAGATCCCCGAGCAGGCCGGCAAATATCCCGGCCAGTTATCGGGCGGCCAGCAGCAGCGCGTTGCGATCGCGCGCGCTCTCTGCATGAACCCGAAGATCATGCTGTTCGACGAGCCGACCTCGGCGCTCGATCCGGAAATGGTCAAGGAAGTGCTCGACACGATGGTGGGCCTCGCCGAAGACGGCATGACCATGCTGTGCGTGACGCATGAAATGGGATTTGCCCGTCAGGTCGCCAACCGCGTGGTGTTCATGGACGGCGGGCAGATCGTCGAATCGAACAAGCCCGACGAGTTCTTCAACCATCCGCAGCATGAGCGGACGAAACTGTTCCTCAGCCAGATTTTGCATTGAGCTCAGTCAACGCGTAAGCGCGCCGCCGGCTTTCTTCCAGGCGTCGATGCCGCCTTCGACGTGCAGCGCCGACATGAGGCCTGCATCCTGCGCGGCCTGCACCGCCATGGCCGAGCGTTCGCCGAAGGCGCAATAAAAAACGATGCGCTTGTCGCTCACCCGCGCGAGTTCGTGCAAACGTCCGCCGACGCCGATATTGACCTGCAAGTCGCCATAGGGCGCATGCAGCGCGCCGGGGATGCTGCCATGCCTGTCGCGTTCGCTCTGCTCGCGCAGGTCGATGAATGCGATGTCCGGCCGCCCGACCATCATCATCGCTTTTGCCGCGTCGAGCGCCCAGCCACGCCGCGCGATCTCGGCTTGCGCCAATCCGATCTTCATATTGGACGGCACCGCGACGTCCATCATTTTCGGATTGGGTAAATTGAGGTTCGCCATCAGCGCTACATAATCGTCGACCGATTTGACCTGCAGGCGCGGATTGTAGCGCTTCTCTTCGCCGATGGTGGAAACGGTGTCGCCTTTGTAGTCGTGTGCGGGAAACACCAGCGTGGGGTCGGGCAGGCGCAGCAATTTTCCGAAGATCGATTCATGTTGCATGCGCGCATCGCCGTTCTGGAAATCGGTGCGCCCGGTGCCGCGAATGAGCAGCGTGTCGCCGGTGAATACGCGGTCGCCCATCACAAAACTATAGCTGTCGTCGGTGTGGCCCGGCGTGTAGAGCACGTCCATGTTCACGCCTTCGATCGAAAGCCTGTCGCCTTCAGCGAGCCGCATCGAGACGACGTCGGCTTTGGTGTTCTCGCCCATCACGGTGACGCAATGCGTGCGGTCGCGCAGCGCGCCCAAGCCAGTAATGTGGTCGGCGTGCAGATGCGTGTCGACCGCCTTGACCAGGCGCAGGTCGAGTTCGCGGATCAATTGCAGATAGCGCTCGACCTTTTCCAGCACCGGATCGACGATGAGCGCCTCGGCGCCGGGCCGGCTCGCGAGCAGATACGAGTAGGTGCCGGAGACGCTGTCGAAGAGTTGGCGGAAGATCATCGGCCGGTCCTGCGACGTTTCAATGTGGCGGCCAGTATAAATCCGTTTGCGGCGATTTTCATGCGGGCAAGCTCCATCGTTCCCGCGGCGCGCGTGCGCCCGGGCTGTGCTCCCCGATTGAGACCCCCGGGACGGGGTATTTCCCTCGCCGGACGCGAGGGGGACGGCGCGCCGTCCAGCGTCTTTGCGGCGCCGGGCCGCGCTTGCCGGCTCTGACGCTGGGCCTGCCGGAGTGTCCTCCGGCCGGCCGGGCCGATCACCGTCAGCGAGCTCCTCGCGGGGGGTCATAGTGCCCCCGGGCGGAGCCCCGGCGCCGCCCGGGAATGTGCGCTGCAACGCACATCCGCGGGCGCCGGTTCGCTCCCCACGAGCCGGCGCAACCGAATTCATGGCCCCTCAGGGGGAGCGGACAATACGGAAGAAAATCCTTATAGTATGTCGGAATTAAGTCCTAGGGGCTGGAACTTTGCGCCTCGCCGCAATCGTATTGGGTACCCGAAAGCCGTTTCATGCGTTAAGTGAACAGGCCCGTCCGGGCAACATCAAGGGAGCCACATTATGCGATTTGTCCTGTGCATCGTCTTCGCCGCGCTGCTGCCTGCCTCCGCCGTTGCCGCCAAGAGCGCCTCGATGAGCAAGGGCGCCTCGATGAGCATCGAGCGCGCGCAGGCTGCCGCCGCCAAAGGCGATCAGGACGCCGCCGCGGCGGTGGGAACCACCACCGACAAGCAGACCTGCCTCAACGCTTGCAGCGACCGCGGTTACAGCAAGCACGATTGCGACTATGGCTGCCGGCCCGGTCTGTGTCACACCGGCGGCGATCAGCCTTATTGCGTCTCGAAGTAGGGACGGGAGGCCGCGCGCGCAACCGGCGGCGCGCCGCTAATCCTTCTCCACCTCGACATCCGGCCGTCCGCCCCATTCCGACCAGGAGCCGTCGTAGATGCGCGGCAACGGTTTGCCGAGCGCATCCATGCCGAGCGCCAGCACGACGGCGGTGACGCCGGAGCCGCACGTGGTAATCGTCGGCTTGTCGGGATCGACGCCGTACGCTGCGAACACCTTGGCGATCTTGTCGGGTGAGGCGAGGCGGCCGTTCTCGACAATCTCGGTGAACGGCGCGTTTTTGGCGCCCGGCATATGGCCGGAGCGAAGTCCCGCGCGTGGCTCGGTTTCCTTGCCGGAGAAGCGCCCAGCCGAGCGCGCATCGACGACCTGCACACTGTCGTCATTGAGCGCCATCTGCACGTCGCTCAGCATGGCGACCGCGCTTGTATCCATGACCGCCTTGAATTCGTGCGGACCGCGTTTCACGTCGCCGGCTTCCGTCGGCCGCCCTTCCGCTTTCCACGCCGGCAGGCCGCCGTCGAGAATGAAGACGTTGCTGGCGCCGAAGATGCGGAACGTCCACCACACGCGCGGCGCCGAATAAAGCCCGGTGCCGTCATAAACAACAATTGTATCCGTATCGGCGATGCCGAGCGCGCCCATGTCCCTGGCGAACTGGTCGGGACCCGGCAGCATGTGCGGCAGGTCGGTCGAGGTGTCGGCAGTGGCGTTGATGTCGAAGAACACAGCGCCCGGGATGTGCCCGGCAATATATTCGGCCTTGGCGTCGCGCTTTTGCGTCGTCAGATAATAAGAGCCATCGACGATGCTCACACCCGGCTTGCCGAGTTGGCCAGCCAGCCACTCGGTGGACCTGAGCCAGCGGCTTGCGGGCTTTTGGCTGGCGGTGTTGTCGTTTGGCATGGTCGGCTCCGATGAGGGGACGAAGGCTGTGCGAAACCCTACCATGTGCAACTGCCGAAACGGCCAAGCGTTTCATCCCGATGGGCGTTTCTGTGCCGGGCGCATGGGTGGCCCGGACAAGACCGCGTTGACGGGGTTGTCAGGTCATCATACAAGTTGGCAACCACTGATCCCCGAGGTGATGCCATGAAAACCACGCCTGTTACGCCCGCCGATCTGGCGGCTTCCGTACTCTCGGTTCCCCCGCTCGCGCGCCGCGCCGATCTCGCCATCGACCCCGCGCAGAATGGCCGGCTGCTCGACCATCTGCGCTCCGGCGGCGTGCGCACCTTCATGTATGGCGGCAACGCCAATCTCTACAATATGGGCGTCAGCGACCTGCGCATCCTCGCCGACACGCTGACCGCGCTTGCGCGCGACGGCGACTGGATGATCCCCTCGGTCGGCAGCGACTTCGGCAAGGCGCGTGAACAACTCACCATGTTGCGCGGTTATCCGTTCCCGACGGCGATGGTGCTGCCGCACCGCTTTCCGGCGACGCCCGCCGGCATCGCCACCGGCTATCGCAAACTCGCAGACGCCTATGGCAAACCGGTGATCGCCTATGTGAAGGATGACGGTTTCATCGAGGCGGCCGATGTCGGCAAGCTGTTCGCGGACGGCGCAATCTGCGCGGTCAAATACGCCATCGTGCGCGACGAACCCCTGACCGATCCGTATCTGGAAAAACTTCTCGCCGGCGTCGACCGCAGCCGGGTGATCAGCGGCATCGGCGAACGTCCGGCCATCGACCATCTCACCAAATTCGGCTTGCAGGCCTTCACCTCGGGCAGCGTCTGCGTCGCGCCCGGGATGTCGATGGCGATTTTGCGCGCCATCAAGCGCGGCGACCTGGCCGAGGCCGCGCGCCTGCGGGAATTCTTCATTCCGCTCGAGGATCTGCGCGACAAGTATTCGCCGCTGCGCGTGCTGCACGACGCCGTGCGGCTCGCCGGCATCAGCGACACGGGGCCAATCCTGCCGTTCCTCTCCAATATCGAGGATCCGCCGCTTCTCTCGGCAATCGAGAAGGCGGCCAAGGCCTTGCTGTCGGCAGAGCGCAACGCGACCGCGCGCGCGGCGTAAGTCGCGCGGACGTAAACGCTCCTAGGCAAGCGCGAGCCGCACGCGGCGGTTCTGTTTGCCTTTCTTTTCGATCTGCGTGACCGCGACCGTTCCAATTTCGCCGGTTGACCGCACATGCGTGCCGCCGCAGGGCTGAAGATCGAGCCCGGCAATGTCGATCAATCGCACGCGCCCCGTGCCCATCGGCGGCTTCACCGACATGGTCTTGACCAGCCCGGGATTGGTGGCGAGTTCCTCGTCGCTGATCCAGCGATCGCTGACGCCGGCGTTGGTCGCGATCATTTCGTTCACGCGTCGCGTGATCTCATTCTTGTCGAGCCCGGCTTCCGGAATGTCGAAATCGAGCCGGCTTTCGCTTTCGCCGACCGACCCGCCGGTCACCGCGTAAGGCAGCGCCGCCGACAACAAATGCAGCGCCGTGTGCATGCGCATGCGCGCGAAGCGCTTGTCCCAGTCGATGGTCGCGGTGACGGTATCGCCGGCTTTAAGGGCAGGGGCGCCGGCGGCGGCGACGTGCGTGATCTCGGATTTCGCGGCGTCGGTATAGATCGCGGTCGGTATGGGGATTTGCGTGCCGTCGGCGAGCGTGAGGGCGCCGCTATCGCCCGGCTGGCCGCCCGAGTTTGCGTAGAACACCGTGCGATCGAGCACGATGCCCTTGTCGGTCACGGCAACGACGCGCGCTTGACATTCTTTCAAATAGGAGTCGTCGCGGAACAGGCAGTCGGTCGGCATGGCGCGGTTAAGCCTTCACGATGGGCGGCTTGATGGTCGACTTGTGCTCCAGCCATTGCGGCACCGGCAGCTTCTTCGAGCGCAGGAATTCCGGATTGAACAATTTGGACTGATAGCGCGTGCCGTAATCGGCCAAGATCGTCACGATGATGTGGCCGGGGCCCAGCTCCTTGGCGAGCCGGATGGCGCCGGCGACATTGATGCCGCTCGATCCGCCGACACACAGCCCCTCATGCAGCATCAGATCGAACACCAGCGGCAACGCCTCCTCGTCGGGAATGAGATAGGCCTTGTCGACCTGCATCTGCTCGACGAGCGCAGTGACGCGGCCTAGCCCGATGCCTTCGGTGATCGAGCCGCCTTCCGTCAGCGTAGGTTTGCCGTCCTTGAATAGATGATACATCGCCGCGCCGCGCGGATCGGCGACGCCGATGGTGACATTCTTGTTCTTCTCCTTGAGATAGCGCGACACACCGGCAAGCGTGCCGCCGCTGCCGACCGAGCAGATGAAACCGTCGATCTTGCCACCCGTATCGTCCCAGATTTCGGGCGCGGTCGAGACGTAATGGGCTTTGCTGTTGTCGAGATTGTTCCACTGATCGGCGAAGATGACGCCGTTCTTTTCGGTCTGCTTGAATTGCTCGGCGAGCCTGCGGCCGACATGCTGATAGTTGTTGGGGTTGGAAAAAGGGAGCGCCGGTACCTCCACGAGTTCGGCGCCGAACAGCCGCAGCGCGTCTTTCTTTTCCTGGCTCTGGGTTTCCGGAATGACGATCACGGTGCGATAGCCGCGCGCGTTGGCGACCAGGGCGAGCCCGATGCCGGTATTGCCGGCGGTTGCCTCCACCACGAGGCCGCCGGGGCGCAATTCGCCGCGCGCCTCGGCCTCCAGGATCATCTGCCGGCCGGCGCGATCCTTCACCGAGCCGCCCGGATTCATGAATTCGGCCTTGCCCAGAATCGTGCAGCCGGTCGCATCGGAAGCGCGCTCAAGCTTGATCAGCGGCGTGTGGCCGATTGCTTCAACGATGCCGTCGCGCGTCTGCATGCTTTTGTGCCGCGATGATTGGAGATGCGAGTGACCCTAGTGGAGCCATAAACGGCCCACAAGGCCGCCGATAACCATAAGTTCGGCCGCAAATAGCGGGCTTTAAATCGCGGGCCGCCGCGTTTGCGCGGCCGCCGTTTCAATTTCCGGTGGAATTGGAAACGTCCTCGAAACCATAACGGCTATTTGCGGAGCGGTATTCCGGCACATTCACCACTTTTTACAAGCCCTGGCGCTATCGGTTTGGCTGGGGACCCCGCGAAACCGGGTGATCTTTGCGTCAAAGCGCTGGAACCGAGCGATGAACCTCGACGTCAATACCCTCTTCATGGTGACGATCTACGTGGAGGCGATCCTCGGATTGCTGCTGCTGTTTGCCTGGGTGCAGAACACGGCGATCAAGGCTGTTGCCTGGTGGGGCTTCGCGCACCTGATCCGCGCCGCGTCCGTCGTCCTGTTCGGGATGTACGGGCAGGCGCCCGACCTCATCACCATCGATCTTGCCAACGCGCTGCTGTTCACCGCCTTTGCCGTGACCTGGACTGGCGCCCGCGTGTTCGACGGCCGTCCGGTTGAGCCGGTTTATCTCGTCACCGGCGCGGTGATCTGGCTGCTGGTCTGCCGCCTGCCGGTGCTGGCCGATGGGGTCGAGGCGCGCGCCATGCTCGCGTCTTCGATCATCACCGCCTACACCTGGCTCACGGCCTATGAATTCTGGCGCGGCCGCAGCGAACAACTGGTGTCGCGCTGGCCGGCGATCTTCATGCTGTTCGCGCACGGCGCGCTGTTCCTGCTGCGCACGCCGCTGGTGACGCTGCTGCCGTGGACGCCGGACAACCACGTGCTCGGCAGCGTGTGGCTCACCGTGCTCTCGTTCGAGGCGCTGCTGTTCACGATTTCAATCGCCTTCATCCTCCTGGCGATGGCGAAGGAGCGCACCGAGTTGCGCCATCGCACCGCCGCCATGGTCGATCCGCTGACCGGCATCGCCAACCGCCGCTCATTCCTGCAGGACGCAGCGCTCCTCGCCAAGCGTCACGGCGCCGATCCGCGCCCGACTGCCGTCCTGCTGATCGATCTCGATCACTTCAAGTCGATCAACGACCGCTTCGGCCACGCGCTCGGCGATCGCGTGCTGGAAATTTTCACCGATGCCGCGCGCCAGTCGTTGCGCTCGACCGATCTGCTCGGCCGCCTCGGCGGCGAGGAATTCGCCGCCGTGCTCACCGATACCAGCCGCGACAAGGCGCTGGCGGTGGCCGAGCGCATCCGCGAAGCTTTCGCGCGTGCTGCCCAGGACGTTGACGATCGTCCGGTCTGCGCCACCGTGAGCATCGGGCTGGTCCATTGCGAGGACGCGGCGCTCGATATCTCCACATTGCTGGCGCAAGCCGATCAGGCGCTCTATTTCGCCAAGGAGCGTGGCCGCAACCGCGTGGAGGTTGCCTCGCTCGACATGGTTATGGAGCGCAAGAACGACGCGCCCGCCACCGCCGCGAGCTCGGTCTCCGCAATCGCCGCCAAAAGCGCCGCGGCCTGACGGCTGGATTTTTCCCTTCGAGCTTCGCATACGAACGGCGTCGCTGTTCTGCCACATGGTGGCAGGCTGATTGATCAGTTTGGCAGGCGCCGCGACGCGCCGGCGCGTCCATCGTCCGTGGCGCGCAGCCGCGCCCATAAACATTGACCGCAGCGATGAAACTGGTCCACCTTAAGGCGCGTGGGCGGCAACGACCGCCCGTGAATTAGTGGGATTCCAAACTAATTCAAAGGTCTAAGGGAGGACTCAAATGAAACTGATGCGCTGGCTCGGACTTGCCGTCCTGGCCTTGACGGTGGGCGGCACCGCGCAGGCCCAGACCGTCAAGATTGGCGTCGTGCTCCCGTTCAGTGGAGCCAATGCCGATCTCGGTCACCAGATCGACAAGGCATTCGATCTCTATATCAAGCTCCACGCCAAGGACATCGCGCCCTACAAGGTTGATATCATCAAGCGCGACGAGGGTCCGCCGACCGGCGCGCAGGCCAAAACCGTCACCACCGAGTTGATTACCAACGACAAGGTGCAGCTCGTGACCGGTTTCGTGTTCTCGCCGTCGGCCATCGCGCTGGCGCCGGTCATCACGCAATCCAAGACGCCGATGATCATCGCCAATGCCGGCACCGCCTGGATCACCGACCTGTCGCCCTACATCGTGCGGCTCTCGTTCAGCATGTGGCATCCGGCCTATCCGATGGGCGCCTATGCCTACAACAAGATCGGCTGCAAGACGGCGGCTGTCGCCTATACCGACTTCCCGCCGGGCAAGGATTCGGTCGAAGCCTTCAAGACCGGCTTCGAGAAGGCCGGCGGCAAGGTCACGCTGTCGATCCCGATGGGATCGCCGGTGCACGTGCCGGACTTCACGCCCTTCATGCAGCGCGTGAAGGACGCGCATCCCGATTGCCTCTACGCCTTCATTCCGTCCGGAGCGCATGCGACCGGCATCATGAAGGCCTATGGCGAAGTCGGCTTACGCAAGGCCGGCATCAAGCTGATCGGCCCCATGGACCTGATCCCCGACAACAAATTGCAGGACATGGGTGACGCTGCGATCGGCACCATCGTCATGGGCCACTACGCCGACGATCTCGACAACGCCGCCAACAAGGCATTCAAGGCCGAGTGGCATAAGGCCTATGGCGCCGACTCGTATCCCGACTTCATGTCGGCGGCGGGCTGGGACACCATGCACGTCATCTTCGATACCATCAAGAAACTGCATGGTGACATGTCGGACGGCGCCAAGGTGGTGAAGGCGATGGAAGGCTGGTCGACCAACGGTCCGCGCGGGCACGTCATGATCGATCCTGCCACGCGGGACATCGTCGAGGACGAGCACGCCATGGAAGTCTACCGCAAGGCGGACGGCAAGCTCGGCGAGAAGATTGTCGGCACCACGCCGCAGGTCAAGGACGAGTGCAAGGAACTCAAGATCGGCCGCTGCAAATAGCGCAGGATCGCGAATGCACGGGGCCTGAGACCCGCGCATTTGACATGAATCGGCGCCGCCGCGCATAAACAACGCGGCGGCGCTTTTTCTTGCAAACGTCTTTCCGGCATCGTCTCTTCTGCATCGTCTTGCACCGGGGTGGGGCTCGTGTCGCATTACGCCGATATCGCCGTCAGCATCCTGTTCGACGGTCTGGCCTATGCCATGTTCCTGTTCATCGTCTCCGTCGGTTTGTCGGTGACGATGGGCCTGATGGGATTCGTCAATCTGGCGCACGGCGCATTCGCCATGGCCGGCGGCTACGTCGTGGTGACGCTGACGCGCTCGCTCGGCATCGGCTTCATCCCTGCGCTTCTGATCTCGTCGGTCGTGGTCGGCGCCGTCAGCGTCGTGTTCGAGCGGGTGCTGTATCGCCGGCTCTACAAGGCGACCGATCTGGAGCAGGTGCTGCTCACCATCGGTCTTGCGTTCATGTCGATTGCGACTGCCACGTATTTCTACGGACCGATTCCGAAATCCGTGCCACTGCCGCATTGGCTCGAAGGCGACGTCAATCTCGGCTTCCGCTCGTTTCCCAGTTACCGCGCGTTCCTGATCGCGGTCGGCGCCGTGCTCATCGTTCTGCTCTGGTACGCGTTCGAGCGCACCAATATTGGCGCAAAAATCAGGGCGGCGGTTGACAACCGGCGCATGGCGGAATCGGTCGGCATCAATGTGGACCGGCTGTTCACCATCACCTTCGCTGTCGGCTCGGGCCTTGCCGCGCTCGGCGGCGGGCTTGCCATCCAGTTGTTTGGCCTGTCGCCAAGTTTTGCGGTGATCTACCTGGTGCTGTTTCTGATCGTTGTCTCGGTCGGCGGTCTCGGCAGCCTCAAGGGTACGCTGCTGGCGGCGCTCGTGCTCGGCATCATCGATACCGCCGGAAAATATCTCTACGCGGATGCCGGCGGATTTTTCATCTACGCCGTGACCGTCATCGTCCTGCTGATCAAGCCTGCGGGGTTCTATGGCCGCGAGTGACACGCCGGACAGCGCCGGGCAGGCCGCGCGCGACCGCGCCGCCGAATATCTCATGCGCCGGCATCGCTTTGGCTGGCCGGAGGCTTTGCCCTGGCTGATCGCGCTTGCCTGCTTTTTTCTCTTCCCCGACCGCATGACCTTCGGTGGCCAAGTGCTGATCATGGTCATGTTTGCGCTCTCGCTCGATCTGATCCTCGGCTATGCCGGCATCGTGACGCTCGGTCATGCGGCGTTCTTCGGAATCGGCGCCTACACGGTCGGTCTGTTGATCTCGCGTTTCGGTTATAGCGAGCCGCTCTCGAGCCTCGTGCTGGCGGCGCTGATGGCTGCGCTCGGCGGCTTCATCTCCGGTTGGTTCCTGCTGCGCTATCGTGGCCTCACGCTGCTGATGCTGACACTTGCGACCGCCATCATGTTGCAAGAGACCGGCAACGTGCGCTCGGATATTTCGGGCGGCTATGACGGGCTGCCCGGCCTGACGATCTCGCCTCTGTTTGGCTATTTCGATTACGACCTCTACGGGCACGTCAATTATCTCTATGTGCTGGGCGTGCTGGCGGTGGTGTTCTATGTCGTGCGCCGCATCGTCTATTCGCCGTTCGGTCAGGCGCTCACCGGCATCCGCGAGAACGTGCGGCGCATGCATGCGATCGGCTCTCCGGTGCATCGCCGGCTGGTGACAGTCTATACGATCGGGGCGGGCATTGCCGGCATTGCCGGCGCGCTGTTCACCCAGACCAATGCCTATGTGACCTTGACCGTCTTTGACTTCGACAATTCCGCAAAGGTCATGGTGATGCTCATTCTCGGCGGCACGGGCAGGCTGTACGGCGCATTCATCGGCGCCGTGGTTTACATGGTGCTGGAAGACAAGCTCTCGAAACTGTCCCCCACCTTCTGGCAGTTCGGCATCGGCCTGCTGCTGGTGCTGGCGGTTCTGTTCGCGCGCCGCGGCCTGTTGGGCCTGATCGAGGATGGCTGGCGCTACCTGGAAGAATGGAGGAAGCCGTGAGCGGGCCGGCGCTCCAGGTCGAGGGACTCAATCACGCCTTCGGCGCGCTGCCGGTGGCGCGCGACATCAATCTGTCGCTCCAGCGGGGCGCGCGCCGCGCGCTGATCGGACCCAATGGTGCGGGCAAGACCACGCTGGTCAATCTGATCACGGGCGCGCTGCGCGCAAACGCCGGCCGCGTATCGCTCGACGGCGAGGACATGACGACGGCCTCGCAGGCGCAACGCGCGCGGCGCGGGCTCGCGCGCACGTTCCAGATCAACCAGTTGTTCCGCGGGCTGAGCGTCTTGGAAAATGTCGGCATGGCGATCAGCGAGCGCGACGGGCATGCCGACAATCTGTGGCGTCCGGTCGGTACGCGGCGCGTCATTCTCGACGAGGCGCTCGACCATCTTCAATCGCTGCGCATGGTTGACGACGCGCTCAAGCTTGTGCGCGAATTGCCCTATGGCCGCCAGCGTCTGGTCGAAATCGCCATTGCATTGGCGCAGAAGCCGCGCGTGCTGCTGCTCGACGAACCGGCGGCGGGCGTGCCGTCCTCGGAAAGTCATCTCATTCTCGACGTGGTGGCGGGGCTCGATCCCGATATCGCCATTCTCATCATCGAGCACGACATGGACGTGGTGTTCCGTTTTGCCAAACAGATCACCGTGATGGTGCAAGGCGCGGTATTCATCGAAGGCACGCCGGACGAGATCATGAACAACGCCGACGTGCGCGCGGTTTACCTCGGCGAGGAAGGCCATGCCGCCGCGCATCGGGGAGGGCGGCATGTCTAGCCAGGCTTCGGCTGAGCGCGCCCTCGAACTCGACGCACTGTTTGCCGGCTACGGCGAGACGGTGGTGCTGGAAGATATTCGCCTCACGCTCGGTGCGGGCGAGACGGTATCGATCATCGGACGCAACGGCGTCGGCAAAAGTACGCTGCTCTCGACCGTCATGGGCCATACCACGCTGCACGGCGGCGCGGTGCGGCTGTACGGCAAGGACATATCGCAAACCGTCACTTACCGGCGCGTCAACGCGGGGCTCGGCCTTGTGCCGCAGGAGCGCGAGATTTTTCCTTCGCTTACCTTGCTCGAAAACCTGCAAGTAGCCGCGCGGCCTGGGCCATGGACCGTGAAAACCGTGTTCGATCTGTTCCCGCGGCTCGGCGAACGCGCCAGCAACCGCGGCAATCAACTGTCCGGCGGCGAGCAGCAGATGCTGGCGATCGGCCGGGCGCTGATCGGCAACCCGAGGGTGCTGCTGATGGATGAGCCCTCGGAGGGGCTGGCGCCGGTGATCGTCGAGGAACTGGCGCGCGCCGTGAAGCGGCTCACGCAGGAGGGCTCGCTGTCGATGATTTTGGTCGAGCAGAATTCGCGGCTCGCGCTCGATCTTGCGCCGCGCGCGCTCGTGATGGACCGCGGCCGCATCGTCTATGACGGGGCGAGCGCGGCCTTGCGCGACGATCCGGCCAAACTCGATCACTTTATCGGCGTGGCCAAGGCCTAGCGCGCCCCGCTTGCGAGCAAGGGCCTGTGGGCCTAATTTAGGTCCCAAAGCACCATTGCAGCCGGAGCAGCCCCATGAACGTCAATGCCAGCAAGACCAGCGGATTAGCGATCCCCTTCGATCACACGCGCCTTGACCGGCTGATGGATGAAGCCGGCATCGACGTCATGCTCGCGACCTCCAAGCATAATGTGCAATATCTGCTCGGCGGCCACCGCGCGAATTTTTTCGACTACATGGACGCGACCGGCGTCAGCCGTTATCTGCCGGTGTTCGTCTATCCGAAAGGCGCGCCGGAGAAGGCCGCCTATATCGGCCACCGGCTGGAAGGCTTTCAGCATCAGGTGAAGCCGCTGTGGACGCCGGAAGTCCAGACGAATACGGCGGGCGCTGTCGACGCCATGCAGAAGGCGGTCGACTACATCAAAAAATCCGGGCTGAAGACCAAACGCATCGCCACTGAATTTGGCTTTCTACCGTTTGACGCATCCAAAGTGTTGCGCGCCGGCTTCCCGGACGCCGACTGGGTCGACGCGCTGTTCGTATTGGAGCGCCAGCGCGTCAAGAAATCGGCGGCCGAGCTCAAGATGTTGAAATTCGCGTCGGAAGCAGTGATCGAATCGATGCTGGCGACCATCGCCAAGAGCGCGCCGGGCACGACCAAAGCCGACGTCACCGAAACGCTGCGGCGCGAGGAAACCAATCGGGGCTTAACGTTCGAATATAATCTGATCACCTGCGGCACCAGCATGAACCGCGCGCCATCCGATCAGAAGTGGGAGAAGGGCGATATCATGTCGCTCGACAGCGGCGGTAATTATCACGGCTACATCGGTGACGTCTGCCGCATGGCGATCCAGGGCGAGCCGGATGCCGAACTCAATGACTTGCTGGCCGAGATCGAGGCGATCCAGCGCGCCGGCTTTGCGGCGATGAAGCCGGGCGCCATGGGCGCCGACATCTATGCCGCGGCCGAGTCGCTGGTGAAGAAATCAAAACACCACAACAATCTCGATTTCCTCGCTCATGGCATGGGGCTCGTGAGCCACGAGGCGCCGCGGCTTACGGCGACCGGGCCGGTGCCTTATCCGGCGACCGATGCCAGCATTCCGCTGGAAGTGGGGACGGTGGTGTCGGTTGAAACTACGCTAAAGCATCCCGCCCGCGGCTTCATCAAGCTCGAGGACACGGTCGTCGTCACCGACGCTGGCCATGAGGTGTATGGTGAGGGCGCGCGAGGGTGGAACAGGGCGGGGACGGCCGCGCGTTAATGCTTTGCGTCGATGGTGGCAGCGAGCGCCTTTAGCGCGTCGGCGACTTTCACCGGGTAGTCCGTGCCTTGCTCCAGCCGCTTGAGCGGAGCCGGAAGCTTTGCCAGTTGCGCCGCCGCGCGTTCGCGGATTTGCGCGAGGGAAGGCGCGGCCGCGATCCGCGTGCCCGCGTGCATCACCGGCTCGATCAAAGCTTCGCCGTCCTGTTTGTCGGTCTCAAGCGAAAGCACATCGCCGCGCATGACGCCTTGCGCGTCGTAGCTCCGCCACACTTGCTTGCGGCCGGGCCAGGTGACCTTGCCCTCGGACAGCTTGCGTTTCGGCTTGCCGCCATATTCCTGCAGCTTGTAGGCGCAATCGAGCGAGGGCGCGTCGATCGAGGCGTCGAGATTGACGCCGATGCCGTAGCCGTCGATCGGCGCCTTGTCCTTGAACATGGTTTGCAGCACGTCCTCATTGATGCCGCCGCTGACGAGAATCATCACGTCCTTGCAGCCGCCAGCATCGAGGATCGCGCGCACCTTGCGCGCCGATACCGCCAGATAACCTGAGTCGATGCGCACGCCGCGAATGACGATGCCGTCCGCCTTCAGGCGGGGGGCGAGCGCGACCACTTTGCGCGCGCCTTGCTCGGTGTCGTAGGTGTCGATCAAAAGGATCACGCCATCGGGCCGCGCACGCGCGAAATTCTCGAAGGCCTTCTCTTCGTCGTCGTGCACCTGCACGAACGAGTGTGCCATGGTGCCGACAACGGGGATGCCATAGCGCTCGCCGGCAAGCACATTGGCCGCGCCGCCAAAGCCCGCGATGTAACTGGCGCGCGCAGAGAACAATCCGGCCTCCGCGCCGTGCGCGGTGCGCAGGCCAAAGTCCGACATGATCTTTCCGGGCGCAGCCAGCACCATGCGCGCTGCCTTCGAGGCGATCAGCGTCTGGAAGTGCAAAATATTGATGAGCCGCGTCTCGACCAGTTGCGCCTGCGGCAGCGGTGCAGTGATCCGGATGAGCGGCTCGTTCGGAAAGCAGGCCGTGCCCTCGGGGATCGCATGCACGTCGCCGGTGAAGCGAAACGAGGCGAGGTAATCGATAAGGTTTTGCCGGAAGCGGCCGGTGCCTTTGAGCCAGTCGATCTCGGCCTTCGAGAATTTCAAATTCTCCAGATAGTCGAGCGCATCGTCGAGCCCGGCCGCCAGCAGAAATCCGCGCCGCTCCGGCAGCCGCCGCACGAAAAATTCGAACACGGCCTCTTCGGTCTCATCGCGATCCAGATAGGCCTGGATCATGTTGAGTTCGGAGAGGTCGGTGGTGAGCGGGCTGGTGACGGGTGTCATGGCCGACGATTGTTTGCACGCGTGGGCGTTACTAGAAGCAAAAAACGCGCAACCCTGTCAAACGAGCGAATTTATTAAACCGTTGCTAACTTCATTGTCCGACCTTCGGGCGTCTGCCGCAGGGACAAGCCGATGGCGCAACAGATCCCGTTTGGACGGCGTAGCGCAACGCCGCTTCAGCCGTTAGAGGCTGGCCGTCGGGTGTTGCCGCCGCGCGCGACGCCCGCAGCCGCCGAGGCGCGCGCGGACCAGCCGACGCCGGCATCGGCGAACGCGCCGTTCGCTCTGGCCGATCATGAATTGGATAGTTGGAAAAAGGCGCGCCGGAAAAGCTACCGCCTTCCGTGGCGGCAATTGTCGTGGTTGGCGTCTTTGTTCTTTGGCATCGGCGCGTGGGTGCTGCCCGACACCGTCAACGACAACGTG
>DATATS010000166.1:0-7955 GCA_036268675.1 Pseudolabrys sp. | reverse complement strand
ATCACGGCCTTCGGCTGCATGGCGCGGAAGGCTTCTTCCGCCTTTTGATAGGGCACGATCTCGCAATAGACCTTTTCCTCGCGCACCCGGCGCGCGATGAGCTGGGTCACCTGCGAGCCGAAATCGATGATGAGGACTTTGTCGTGCAATTTTTTGTCGGGCAAAATCTTGTCAGGCATGGACGGCGCTGTGGCCCGAACAGGCGTGGAATCGGGTTGGTCGTGCCGTTCGGGGCGGCTTTTTGCGGGCATTGCGGTTCCGGGTCAAGCCTCAAAGGTAGCTATCCAGTAACGCAATGTTAGCCCCGAACGTGCTTAGAAAATGCGCCGAAACCGGCTTGTGCACAGCCGGAAATGTCGGAGCCAGCATGGCCTTCGAGACGACACAGCTGAGCCTTCCCGCCGCAGCCTCGGGGCAGGCCGCGCGCCGCACGGTGTTATTTCGCGAAAGCATCGGCGACATGGCCGAGCGTTGGGCGCTCGGGCTTGCCTGGTCGCTTACCCCCAAGCGCATCGGCGGCGTGCCGAACCTTGCCCGCATGTGCTTCGAGGAGTTGCTGGCGCCCGACTTCGCGCTGCCGGATCCAGAGCGCGCGCTCGACAATCCGTATGGGCTTGCCGGCATCGTACACGAGCTTTCGCTTCCCACGTTGCTGGCCGCCTATCGCCGCGGACTTTATCCGCTTGCCCATATCGCGCCGCTGAAGTGGTGGTCGCCGCCGCAGCGTTCAGTGCTGCGCTTCCGCAACCTCCACATCTCGAACAATCTGGCGCGGTTGATGCGGCAGGGCCGCTACAGCGTCACTTTCGACCGCGACTTCGACCGCGTGATCGCGGCCTGCGCCGGTCGCCGGCAAGGCCGCTGGCACCTCACCTGGATCACGCCACGCATCATGCGCCTTTATGCGGAAGCCTTTGACGCCGGCCACGCACATTCGTTCGAGGTCTGGAACAAGGCCGGCGAATTGGTCGCCGGCGGCTACGGCGTCGCCATCGGGGCAGGCTTCACCGCCGAGTCGCAATTCACCCGCGAGCCCAATGCCTCGCGCATCGGCATGACGGTGCTCAATTGGCACCTCGCGCGCTGGGGCTATCGTTTCAACGACGGCAAGCTGATGGGGCCGTTGTGGGAGAACATGGGCTTCCGCGATCTGCCACGGCGCGAATTCCTGGCGCTGCTGGGCGAAGCCCAGACCATGCCGGGCAAAAGCGGCCGCTGGCAGGTCGAGACCGATCTCGACACGATCTCGCATTGGCGGCCGCAGGCCGAGCAGGCCTAGCGTCCCTATTGGCCGACGATGCGGTTCAGGACCGGAATTTTCGCAAGCCATCCGCCGCCTTCCGTATGAGCGGGCTTGATGTCCGGATCGGGGATCGATGCGGGCGGCACCGGATGCCCGGCAGTCGACGCCGGCGGCGGTGCCTCGGCGACCCAGGCGCCAGCCGGCAAAGCCGGCGCAGCGGCCTGCGGCGTGACCTTCGGCGCGCTCGAGCGCGCGGCGGGCTCGACCACCATTGACCCGAGCGGACGCGGTGCGTCGCCGCGCGCTTCCGGCGTGTGGACCAGCGCCTCGCGCACCGACGCGACCCAGTCGGCATCGGACGTCGCCGCCTCGCGATGCACGGGCTTTGCCTGCGTGACCGCTTTCGGCGCGGCGGGCTTGGCAACTTCGACACGCTTGGACGTTTTAACCGGCTTGTGGGCGACCTCAGGCGCGGCGTGTTGGGGCGGCTCGATTTGTGCTGACGGCGAAGCTTTGCGGCTCGCGAGCAATGTTTTGAAGGCTGCCACTGCGTCGGGGTCGACCTTGCCGCATGTGGCTTCAAACGCCAGCACATCGCGCCGCACCAGCATGCGCAACGTCGAAGCGTCGGCGTTCTTGTCGAGCATCGAAACGATATTGCCGCGCAACCCCTGGCATTGCGCGGCGTCCGAGAAATTCGAGTGATAGACGGAGTAGGCGCTGGCAAGGCCGACCGGAATAGCCAGCAGCGAACCGCACACCTGCAGGATCGTCACAAAGCGCGGCTGGCGCGGTGCATGACCAGCGTGCGCGCCCGGAAACAGATGGGGATTCTCGTGCGCCGCCGAATCGAACGGGGGATCACGCCTGGCAATCAACATTTGCGGGAACCTCACCGGGAATAGAAGTTCCCCAAACACAAAAATATCGCGGGTAATTTTGGCCGGGATTACGGCGCAATCGGGGTATTCGCGTTAACGCGCTCTTTACGCGCGCCACAAGGCCACTTACGCGCGCCGCAAGACCGCGACAAAGAACCCGTCGGTCTCGGTCGTGCGCGGCGTCATCAGCAGCCCTTCGTCGGACATGCGCGCGGCCTTGGCAAACATGAAAGCGCCCTCGCCCAGCGACTTGATGACGTCGGCCGGCGGCACAACGGAAAACTCCGGATGGCGCGTGAGGAAGCCACGCACCTGCGCGCCATTTTCCTCATCCAGCACCGAACACGTCACATAGGCGATGCGGCCGCCGGCCTTCACCAGCGGCACTGCGCGGTCGACGATGTCACTCTGTTCTTTCTGGCGTTGCTCAAGCGCACCCGGACGCATGCGCCATTTGGCGTCCGGATTGCGCCGCCAGGCGCCCGTGCCCGTGCAGGGCGCATCGATCAGCACCAGGTCGAGGCGTCCGGCAAGATCGTCGAGTTCGCCACCGACAGACTTGGGCGTACGCACCTGCACGTTGCGCGCGCCCGAACGCTTGAGCCGGTCGTGGATCGGCGCCAGCCGCCGCTTGTCGTCGTCGGTGGCAAAAACCTGCCCCTTGTTCTGCATCATCGCGGCGAGCGCCAGCGTCTTGCCACCGGCGCCGGCGCAAAGATCGATCACCTGTTCGCCCGGCCTGGCGCCGGAAAAGAGCGCCGCCAATTGCGATCCTTCGTCCTGCACCTCGATCATGCCTTTGAGAAACGTCGGTTCGGCATGGATCGCCGGGCTCTTGGCCTCGGCCGCAAGGCGAATCCGCAAACCCCATGGCGACCAGCGCGCCGGTTCCGGCTTGAGATCGGTGAGCCTCTCGGCTGCCGTGTCGGGCTCCGCTTTCAGCGTGTTGACCCGCAGATCGAGCGGCGCGCGCGAGGCAAGTTCCGCGCCTTCCTCGGCACGCGCGTCACCGAAAGCGCGAGAAAAATGAGGCTCCAGCCATTCCGGATAATCGCCGGCGATCCACGCCGGCGCGCCGGCCATATCGCTTGCGTCAAGCCGCTTGCGCTCATCGTCGCTGAGCGCCTCGGGCGCGTATTGCGCGCCACTCGCCAATTGCGCGATCGCAGCTCCATCGAGACCGCGCTCGCGCTTGAGCATGCCAAGCAGGATCGCCCGCGGCGTGTCGACGCCCATCAGGAAGGCGCTCGATGTCCTCCGGCGCAGCGCGTCATAGACCAGCCCGGCAATTGCTGCGCGGTCGCCGGAGCCCGCGAAACGATGCGCGAGACCCCAAGCTTTGAGCGCGTCGGCGGCTGGCCGGCGCTCCTTTTCGATGCTGCCGAAGACCTCGATGGCCGCGGCGAGGCGCGCGGCTGGCGTCATATCGATATGCTCATGGTAGCCCGAGCAGGATGCGGACCATGAAAATGAGCCACATCACGACCAGCACGATGGCGCCGACGCCGTAATACATGCCGCGGAAGCGCACATTATTGCCGGTAACGTGCACATAGGCCTGCAATATGCGGAAGATCACGAAAATCCACGCCAGCACGACGAATATCAGATCGGCATGATGGGTGATGATCGACAGGACGGTCAGGACATAAAAGAGAACCGGCAGTTCGAACTGGTTGGAGAACGCATAGGCGAATTGCGTGGCGCGCTGCGGCCAATTCGGCTCGCGCATGGCGATGTCTTTTAACCGCACCTCCCGGCGCTGCAGCGCGCCGGTACGGCAATACATCATGCCTAACATCAGGATGAAGGTGAGCAGCACTTCGACGAACAGCGGCAGCAGCACGAATTGGATAGCCACGGGATACCCCTCAGTGAATCACGGTTTGATGCCGAGCGCGGCCTCGCGTTCCGCGCCGGTAAAGGCGGTAGTCCAAGTCTTTTCCTCTTGCAAGCCTGCGATAGGCTTCGTGACAATCATTCGAAATGATATCCTTCTATTTACGTCTCAAAGGAGCCAGCCTATGCGACCTGTCGCCTGTCTTGCATTCGCGGTCGCCGCGCTCGGCTGGGGTTCGCCCGTCTTCAACGCAGCGGCGAGCCCGATCCGCATCTCGTCTTTCTCGAAAACGTCCTGATGGTCGGCGGCGGCGTGCCGATCAAGGCGGGCGACGAAATCGTCGGCGCCATCGGCGTCTCGGGATCGCCCGGCAGCATTCACGACGAGGAATGTGCCGACATCGGCATCGCCAAGATCGCCGGCAGTCTCAAATAAAATCCTAAACCCTGCTCGGATAATTCGGGCTCTCGCGCGTGATGGTCACGTCATGCACGTGGCTCTCGCGCAGGCCCGCACCCGAGATGCGCACGAATTCCGCCTTGCCGTGGAAATCGCCCAGATCCTTGGCGCCGACGTAACCCATGGCGGCGCGCAAGCCGCCTGACAATTGATGCAGCACATGGGCGACCGGACCCTTGTAGCCGACCTGGCCCTCGACGCCTTCCGGCACCAGCTTGAGCGCGTCCTTGATATCCTGCTGGAAATAGCGGTCGGCCGAGCCGCGCGCCATGGCGGCGACCGAGCCCATGCCGCGATAGCTCTTGTAGGAGCGGCCTTGATAGAGGAACACCTCGCCCGGCGTCTCATCGGTACCGGCGAGCAGCGAGCCGACCATGGCGCAATCGGCGCCGGCGGCCAGCGCCTTGGCAAGATCGCCGGAATATTTGATGCCGCCATCGGCGATCACCGGGATGCCGGATTTTTTCGCGGCGTCGACCGAGTCCATGATCGCGGTGAGCTGCGGCACGCCGACGCCGGCGACAATCCGCGTGGTGCAGATCGAGCCGGGACCGATTCCGACCTTGATGCAGTCCGCCCCGCAATCGATCAGCGCCTTGGCGCCCTCGGCGGTGGCGACATTGCCGGCGACAACTTGAACCGCATTCGACATGCGCTTGATCCGGTTCACGGCGTCGAGCACGTAGCGCGAATGACCGTGCGCGGGATCGACCACCACCAGGTCGACACCGGCTTCGATCAGCGCCTCGGTGCGCGCGAAGCCCTTGTCGCCCACTGTCGTCGCCGCGGCGACCCGCAGACGCCCCTGCTCGTCCTTGCAGGCATTGGGATTGGCGACCGCCTTCTCGATGTCCTTGACGGTAATCAGCCCGACGCAACGATATTGGCTATCCACGACCAGCAGCTTTTCGATGCGGTGCTGGTGCAGGAGTTTCTTGGCTTCATTCTGGCTGACACCCTCGCGGACGGTTATCAGATCGTCCTTGGTCATCAGCTCGGAGACTTTCTGGCGCGGATCGTGCGCGAAGCGAACGTCGCGATTGGTCAGGATGCCGACAAGCTTGCCTGCTTTGCCATGGCCTCCGCCTTCCACCACCGGCACGCCGGAAATACGGTTGTCTTTCATCAGGTCGAGCGCCTGCTGCAAGGTCGCGGTCGGCTCGATGGTGAGCGGGTTGACCACCATGCCGGACTCGAACTTCTTGACCTGGCGCACCTGGGCCGCCTGCGCGTCCGGTTCGAGATTGCGGTGGACGACGCCGATGCCGCCGGCCTGCGCCATGGCGATCGCCATCTGCGACTCCGTCACCGTGTCCATGGCGGAGGCGATGATCGGGATATTGAGCGGGATCGCGCGCGTGATGCGGGAGCGGATATCGACGTCGCTGGGCAAGACTTCCGATAGACCCGGCTTGATCAGCACGTCGTCAAACGTGAGTGCTTCGCGCGGGTTTGAGTTGTCGTGTCCGGCCATTGCCAACTCCGTCTCACCCGAAAAGAGGGAAGGCCGGATGCCGAAGGCTTATAAGAAGCCCGTCGCGAGGGGTGTCCTCGCCGGTTTCGCGGCCCGCTTTTGGGTTGGCGTCGGTGAGTAGCAGCTTATGACGGTGATTCCTAGGCCAATCGCGGATGGCTGTTATGAACCGCCTTAACAAGCCTTTCTTCGGTCACCACTTTACGTTTGGTCTTTCCCGCCTCCTAGTCCCCAATCCGCCCGAAGAGTTATTGGATCTGCGCATGACCCTGACCGAAAACCGGTCCCACCCTCGGATCGAGTCCGAGGGCGAGCTTTTCGGGGTCACGCGTTGATGCGCCCTGACCGTATCGTGCCACTGATCATCGCGGTCGCCCTGTTCATGGAGAACATGGACTCGACGGTGATCGCCACGTCGCTGCCGGCAATCGCCGCCAATATCGGCACCAATCCGCTGGCGCTCAAGCTCGCCATCACGTCGTATCTGCTCTCGCTCGCGATCTTCATTCCGGCCAGCGGCTGGACCGCCGACCGCTTCGGCGCCCGCACGGTGTTCCGCGCGGCGATCGTGGTGTTCGTGCTCGGCTCCATCGGCTGCGCGCTGTCGGGTTCGCTCACCGATTTCGTGATCGCCCGCGTCGTGCAGGGCATGGGCGGCGCCATGATGACCCCGGTCGGCCGGCTCGTGCTGATACGCAGCATCCCGCGGCGGGAACTGCTCCGCGCCATGACTTGGGTGACGACGCCGGCATTGATCGGGCCGGTGCTCGGGCCCCCGGTCGGCGGCTTCATCACCACCTACGCCAGCTGGCACTGGATATTCCTCATCAACGTGCCGATCGGCCTCCTCGGT
This sequence comes from Pseudolabrys sp., assembly GCA_036268675.1. Lineage (GTDB taxonomy): Bacteria > Pseudomonadota > Alphaproteobacteria > Rhizobiales > Xanthobacteraceae > Pseudolabrys. The sequence goes on along the minus strand of DATATS010000166.1, from coordinate 1,205 downwards.
GTCGTGCTCGCCACCCGCTTCATCGAGGACATCCGCGCCGAGCAGCACGAGCGCTTCGACATCGTCGGCATGGTGCTGGCGGGCCTCGGCATCGCCGGCGTCGCATTCGGATTTTCCGTGCTCGGATTGAATTACCTGCCCTGGACGGTGGTCGCCGGCCTCATCGCGGGGGGCGTCTGCTTTATCGCGGCCTATCTCGTGCACGCGCGCCACACGGCAGCGCCGGCGCTCGATCTCACGTTGTTCAGGCTACCGACATTCTTTGCCAGCGTCACCGGCGGCTTCATCTTCCGGCTCGGCCTGGGCGCGCTGCCGTTCCTGCTGCCGCTGATGCTGCAGGTCGGCTTCGGCATGACGCCATTCCAGTCGGGGACGATCACCTTCGCCACGGCGCTCGGCGCCATGGGCATGAAATGGGCGACGACGTCGATCCTGCGCCGGTTCGGCTTTCGCACGATCCTTGTCGTCAATTCGCTGATCAGCGCCGCCCTGCTGGCGGTCTGCGCGGCCTTCACCCAGGCGACGCCCGTAGCCGTCATGATGTTGCTGCTGCTGGTCGGCGGCTTCTTCCGGTCGCTGCAATTCACCAGCATCAACACGTTGGCCTATGCCGATGTCGAGGCCGCACGCGTCAGTCGCGCCACCGCGCTCGTGAGCGTCGCGCAACAATTGGCGGTCTCCGCCGGGGTGGCGCTGGGCGCGTTGGCCGTCGAACTGACAGTCCACGTGCATGGCGATGGCGCCTTAGAAGCGCGCGACTTCCCGCCGGGCTTTCTGGCGGTTGCGGCGATTTCAGCGCTGTCGGTGTTCATTTTCGCGCGGCTTTCTCCCGATGCCGGGGCGGAATTGTCCAATCGGATGCCGGCGCCAACGGAAGTTTCGGACCAGCGCGTCAGCTGAAACGCTACTTGCCTAAAATTGTAATTAAATTGCGCATATTAACCATGTTCGCATGTTGGCGGATTTGCGCTGCCGCATGCGTTGGACAAGTCGTTGGTGTGCTGCGTATTTTTGGAAGAGCGTTATGGTTAACGCCGAAGGTGTTTGCGCATGCTTAAGCGTCGGTCCGCCTGGATGTTTGCAGGCTTTGTGCTCGCCGCCCTCGCCGCGGCGTTGCCGACGCGCGTAACCGCTCAAGTCCTGATGGCGCGCATGTGCGCGACGCAAACCGAAGACCTTGCCGACCAACGCATCGCCGCCTGCAC
>DATATS010000165.1:0-26616 GCA_036268675.1 Pseudolabrys sp. | reverse complement strand
ATGCCTTTCGGGATCAGCTTGTCATACATATTGCCGACCGTCGGACATGACGCGAGCCCGGTCGTGGTGTCGCTCTCGCCGCATTTGGTCGAGACCCACAGATCCGAAATGTCGCATTCCTCGCGCTCGAGTTCGGACGCCCATTGCAGGTAGTCCTTGGCGACACGCGAGGCCTTCGCGATGGTGTTGATGTCGCCGTTGAGTTCGATGCCGAAACCCGTCACCGGCTTGCCCGTTTTCTTGATGCCGTCGACCACGCGGCCGGTCCAGCCTTCCTCAATGCCGATCACCACGACTGCCGCGACATTCGGGTTTGCGCCGGTGCCGATGATGGTGCGGAAGAAAGTTTCGAGGTCCTCGCCGAATTGCAAGCGGCCGTAAGCGTGCGGAATGGCGAGCGTGCCTTTGATGTTGTTGGCGACCGCCTCGCAGGCGGCATTCGACAGATCGTCGAGTGGCAAGATGACGACATGGTTGCGTACGCCGACGCGGCCGTTCTCGCGCCGCCAGCCCATGAAATTCATGTTCGACTTGCCTACACTTGATTTGCCGCTGCGCCTTGCACGGGATTTCGCCATGTCACCACCGCTTGGTCTTGAGATTGTGCACGTGCACGTGTCCGCCCTTGGCGATATCGGCCACCGCCTTGCCGATGTCCTGGCCGTATTTCCAGACGGTGTCGCCCTTCTTGATGTCGGCGAGCGCGACCTTGTGGCCGATCGGAATGGCCGCCTTCGACTTGACCTTCACCGACGAATTGTTGGCGGTGATGACGCCCGACATCAGCGTTCCGGATTTCAACCCTTCGATCACCACCACGCCGACGGTGTCTTTTTTGTTGTGCACCAAAAACTGCGGAGCCATGAACGGTTCCCCTTGTCGCCGTGCTTGCTAATGCCTTCTAATAAGACTTAAGAATGAAGAGTCAACGCAGGTTCTCTCACAGCCGGGGCATGAGCGATGACGGCCGAGGCCCATCTTGCCGTCGAAATCTGGCGCGGCACGGAAAGCGGGCAATTCCAGGTTTTCACGCTTGCGCGCCGGGCGCATCAGACCGTGCTCGACGTGGTGACGGAAATCCAGCGCGAGCAGGACGCGACGCTGTCCTATCGCTTCGCCTGCCGCGTCGGCATGTGCGGTTCCTGCGCCATGGTAGTGAACGGCCGCCCGCGCTGGACCTGCCGCACGCGTGTCAACGACGTCATCGGCGAAGGCGAACGCCTGCGGCTTGAGCCGCTGCGAAACTTTGCCGTGGTCAAGGACCTCGCGGTCGAGATGACGCAATTTTTCGATAAATGGAAACAGGCACAAGGCTATTTCGAGCCCGGAGCGCAGCCGGCTGAGGATTTTGCGACAGTGCCGCCGGCAACGCCCGAGCGTCGGACCGCCGACGCAGGCATCGAGTGTATCGGCTGCGGCGTGTGCTATTCGGCCTGCGACGTGGTGGCCTGGGACAAGGACTATCTCGGACCCGCCGCGCTCAATCGCGCCTGGACACTTGTCAACGACGTGCGCGACCAGGGCGCGAGCGCGCGGCTCGCCGCTGTGTCCGGTTCGTCCGGCTGCCAGGCCTGTCACACCCATATGAGCTGCACGCAATTTTGTCCCAAAGCGATCGCGCCGACTTACGCGATTGCGGGCTTGAAACGCGCGGTGCTGCGCAAGGCCTTGCGGGGCGGCGCGTGACGGCGATTTTGTTTCTGGCGCAACGGGCGAGCGCCGCCGTGCTGGCATTGGCCGTCGCGGTTCATCTCGCCACGATTTTGTACGCCGTGCGCGGCGGGCTGACCGCGGCCGACATCCTCGGCCGCACCCGCGGCAATATCGCGTTTCTCATTTTTTACGGCCTGTTCGTGATCGCGGTCGCGATCCATGCGCCGATCGGACTGCGGAATATATTTCGTGAATGGACGCGTTGGCGCGGCGCGACGCTCGATGCAACGCTGGTCCTGTTCGCACTTGCGCTACTTGGTCTTGGCACGCGCGCAGTCGTGGCCGTTTTCATCTCATGATGCGCGCCTCGCACAAACAGCCCGGCTTCGCCGCGGCGCTCGCGCACCGGCTGTCCGGCATCGCGCTCGCCGTTTTTCTGCCGCTGCATTTCCTGGCGCTCGCCACCGCACTTAACGGCGCCAACGCGCTCGATTCGTTTCTCAAAGTTACGCGCCAGCCGTTCGTCATGGCGCTCGAATGCGGCATCGTGGTCGCGCTCGCAATCCACATGACCCTTGGCTTGCGCGTTCTGGCGATCGAATTGCTCGATTTTCGCGAAAAGACGGCAGTTGTGCTGTCCGCCTGCTTTGCCGTCGTGCTTGCGATCGGCGTCATTTTCATCCTCAACACCGGTTGATGCGATGATCGCCGGGCTCTCGTACGACACACTCGCGGTTTTGTGGATCGGCGCGCTGTTCGGCGGCGTCGCCGCCGGCGGCAGCGGCTTTGCATTCGGCGTTGCTGCGTCGGCGATCTGGCTGCACCGCATCGATCCGGTGCATTGCGCGCTCATGGTCACCGGCTGCGGCGTGCTGCTGCACTCGACCACGATCTGGCCGCAGCGCCATCACATCGAGTTCGGCAAGCTGTGGCCGTTTCTGCTGGGCGGCATCATCGGAATTCCCATCGGCGTGCGTCTGCTGGTGTTCACCGACGCTGGTGTGCTCAAGGCCGCGATCGGCATATTCCTCCTGGCATTTGGAACCTATGCCCTGCTCTCGCCACGCCTGCATACGATCTCCTTCGGCGACCGCGCAGCCGACGCCGTCATCGGCTTCCTCGGCGGCATTCTCGGCGGTATTGGCGGTTATTCCGGCGTATTGCCGACGATCTGGACGCAGTTGCGAGGCTGGCCCAAGGCCATGGCCCGCGCGGTCTATCAGCCCTACATCATCGTCATGCACGCGCTTGCCCTGTCGGGAATCGTGTGGGTGACTTCGGACCGCGCCGGCGTGATAATGGTGCTGGCGGTGCTGCCGCCGCTGTTGGCCGGAACCTGGGTCGGCTGGCAGCTTTACGGCAAGCTCGACGACCGGCGCTTCCGCCAGGGCCTTGCCGTGCTCCTGATCGTTTCCGGCCTGACGCTCGTTCTATAGGACCCACATGCAGCTCGATCTGAAAGAAGTCGAGGAGCTGAGCAAGACGCTCTATATCCGCGCGCTCAAGCTGCTGCCGAGCGACATCAAACAAGGCTTCGAGCAACTGCTGATGCAGGAAACCAATGCGACCGGTAAGACCGTGCTCGGCACCATGGTCGAGAATATCGCGGTCGCCGAGCGCACAAAGAACCTGCTCTGCCAGGACACCGGCATCCCGATTTACAACATCGTTATCGGCCGCCACGTCGAGGTCGACGGTGCCGCCATGAAGGACGCGATCCGCCGCGGCTGCGAGCGCGCCACCAAGGAACACCCGCTGCGCTCCTCGGTCGTCCATCCGATCACGCGCAAGAACGAGCAGACCTCATGCGGCGTCGGCGTGCCGGTGATCAATATCGATTTCGACGAACGCGAGGAGACCGTCGAGATTGAAATGATCCCGAAAGGCTCCGGCTCCGAGAACGGCTCGTTCCTGCAGATGCTGATCCCCGCTGACGGCGCCGCCGCGGTCAAGCGCTTCGTGATCGACAAGGTGATCGAATGCGGCGGTCGCGTCTGCCCGCCGACCATCGTCGGCGTCGGCGTCGGCGGCACCTCCGACCTGTGTATGCATCTGGCGAAAGTGGCGGCCACGCGTCCGCTCGGCACCGCTTGCGCCGATCCGGAAGGCGCCAAGATCGAGGCGCAACTGAGCGAAGCGGTCAACGAGCTCGGTATCGGTCCGCAGGGCCTTGGCGGCCGCTCGACGTCGTTCAGGGTTCACGTCGAGGTGGCAGCGACCCACATCACCATGAATCCGGTAGCGGTGAACATCCAGTGCCATTCCGCGCGGCGCGCCACGGCTGTCATCACGCCCGGCGGAATTGCGTTCGAGTAAGTCATGACCCACCACGTCCTCGACATGCCGATCACCGACGCGCAGGCGCGCGCGTTGGAAGTCGGCGATACCGTCACGCTGGAAAAGACCCTATTCGGCATCCGCGATGCCACGCTGATTGCGATGTTCGACGGTGGGCGCAAGACCCGTTTCAATCTCAAGGGCCATGCCGTGATCCATACCGCGCCCAATGTGCGCAAGGTCGATCCGCGCCCCGGCAATTCCTGCGGTTATGAGCCGCTCTGCATCGGCACCACCACGTCGATGCGAGTGGAGCGTTTTACACGGCCGCTGATGCAGCGCGACGGCGTCAAGCTGATTATCGGCAAAGGCGGCATGGGACAGGCAACGCTCGATGCGTTCCGCGAATTCGGCGGCGCTTACCTCGCGGTCGTTGGCGGCGCGGCAGCGCTGGAGACTACCTGGATCGAGGCGATCGAGGACGTCGACATGGACGATCTGCATCCCGAATCCCTGTGGAAATTCCGCATCAAGGGCTTCGGCCCGCTGCTGGTGACGATGGATTCGCATGGCGGCTCGCTGCATGCGCAGGTGAACGCCGAGGCTGCTGCGCGGCGCGCGGCGGTACTGGCCAGCATCGGCAGCGCGTGACCGTGCAGACGATTGCGACCGACATCCTCATTCTCGGGGCCGGCGGCGCCGGATTGTTCGCCGCGCTGCACGCCAAGAAAGCCAACCCTGATCTTGACGTCACCATCGCGGTCAAGGGACTCCTCGGCAAATGCGGCTGCACGCGCATGGTGCAGGGCGGCTACAACGTCGCGCTCTCGCCCGAGGACTCTGTCGAGCGCCATTTCATGGACACGATCGAGGGCGGCGGCTGGCTCAACGATCAGGAGCTCGCCTGGCTTTTGGTGAGCACAGCGCCCAGGCGCATCCGCGAACTGGAAACCGAGCTCGGCTGTTTCTTCGACCGCAATCCTGACGGCACGGTTCATCAAAAGGCGTTCGCCGGGCAGACCTTCGACCGCACGGTGCACAAAGGCGACCTCACCGGCATCGAGATCATCAATCGGCTTGCCGAACAAGTGTGGCGTCGCGACGTCCGCCGTCTCGAGGATCATCGCGCGCTCGACCTGATCCCGAGCGCCGATGGCTCGCAGCTTGCCGGCGTGTTGATGCTCGACATGCGCACAGGCGAGCCGCTGCTGGTGCGCGCGCGCGCGACGCTGCTGGCGACCGGCGGTGGCCCGACCATGTACCGCTATCACACGCCGTCTGGCGACAAGTCCTGCGACGGCCTCGCCATGGCGCTGCGCGCTGGACTCCCGCTACGCGATATCGAGATGGTGCAGTTCCACCCGACCGGACTTTTGGCCGGCGAAGGCACGCGCATGACCGGCACCGTGCTGGAAGAGGGATTGCGCGGCTCCGGCGGCTGGCTCACCGATTCAAGCGGTCAGCGCTTTATGTTCGACTACGACAAGCGCGGCGAACGCGCCACGCGCGACATCGTCAGCCGCTCGATCATGGATCGCATCCGCAAGGGCAACGCCTCCCCGCACGGCGGCGTCTTTATCGAGATGGCACATCTTGGCGCCGACCAGGTGCGGCGCGAGTTCAAGGGCATGGTCGAACGCTGCGAGGACTGTGGCTTCGACCTCGCCGCCGGTCGCGTCGAGGTAATCCCGACCGCGCATTACATGATGGGCGGCGTCGAATTCAGCGCCGATTGCACGACGGCGCTGCCGGGCCTCTATGCGGCCGGCGAGGACACCGGCGGCGTGCATGGCGCCAACCGTCTGGGCGGCAACGGCGTAGCCAATTCGACCGTGTTCGGCGGCATCGCCGGTGACGTCATGGGAGAGCGCACGAAAACGACCGGCGCCCTGCCCGAGCCCAACAAGACCGCAATCGACGTGGCTTACGAGCGCGCCTTCGCCCCGCTCGGCCGCAAGGCCGGCCATCTGCCGGAGATGCGCGAACGGCTTTACTCGATCATGTGGGACGACGTCGGCATCCTGCGCAGCGCGGATAGCCTTGCGCGCGGCAAGGCGGCGCTCGATATGCTGGCCGGTGATATCGCAAAGTGCGGCGTCTCCGACGCGAGCCGCCGCTATAATTTAACCTGGATGGACCATCTCAATCTCGAAAACCTCACGCTGGTGAGCCGCGCCATCTGCGCCGCCGCCGATTTCCGTCGCGACAGCCGCGGTGCGCATTTCCGCGAGGACTTCCCGCAAAGCTCGGATGTTGCCGACTCTCGCTTCACCAGCGTTACGCTGTCCGGCGATGCGCTGACGGTAAAAACGCAAGCGGTCGATTTCTCCCGCGTGCGGCCAGGGCAAAGCCTACTCTCGCGTGGCGCGGCCTGATGGGGCGGCTACGCGCCGAACAATCTGACGCTGTGTAAAGATTATTTTAATGACTCTCGCTCACGATGGACGCGCGCGTAAGAGCCGACACGCCAAAAACAAAAATCATAATTCTCTGGGCGCTTGAGAGGCATCTTTGGCAATGACCTTCGGCGCGCTTGTCAGTCATCCTCACCGCCTGTTGATCCAGTCGCGCAGCAGCCCCATTTCGCGCACGGCGGTTCTCTTTACCGTCGGGCTGGCGACCGTCGGCGTCGTCAATTCAATCGCCACGCAATTCAAGATCGCGTCGCTTCCGAATATGTGGTCGCTGGTTGCCGCCGTCGTGGCCGTCGACGTCCTCAGCCAGCTTACGCCGCGGACGAAAATCGTCGCGGCCGTTCAAACCGCCATCTTCGGCATCTTGTATCTGGTGACGACCTCGCTCTGCGGCATTCTCGCCGCCTATTCGATGCAGCGCTGGGCATTTCCGATTCAAGACCGGCATTTGATGAGCGCGGACATGGCGCTTGGTTTTGACTGGTTCGCTTATGCGCATTGGATCGACAAGCACCCCGCCGTCCAGGAGGTCATTCGCTTCGCTTACAACACGATCATGGCGCAGATCGCGCTTCCGCTCGTCGTGCTGGCCTTTTCAAATCGAGTGCGTGACGTGCGCGTCTATCTTCTGACCTTTGTGATCGCCTTCACGATCACGATTTTTGTGTCCGCCCTGATGCCGGCGGCCGGACCGATCACCTTCGTGGATCGCTCGACTTTCGATATTCTGAAGTTCACCGGCGCGACGCCCATCGACCACCTGACGCATCTGCGCGAGGCGGGACCGATGATCCTGCGGGACATGCCGGGCGGCATCGCGACGTTCCCATCGTTCCACGCCACCATCGCCATATTGACGCCACTCGTCCTGCGCAGCTATCCACGCATCTTCATCGCGTTGCTCATCCTCGACGCGGCCATGCTTGGCGGCACCATCACCGAGGGCGCGCATTATTTCAGCGACGTCATCGCGGGCGCCGGTGTTGCGTTTTTCGCCTATTTTCTGGCTGGGCGCATCGTCAGGTTCGAAGACCGCGCGTTCGACAGCTGCGGCGACATTGCCGACCCGGACCTGGCGGCGCAGGCATCGTGAGCCGATCGAGCGCCGGCGAAAGCAGGCGGACGCAGTCGTAGTCGAACACTTTCTCAATCTGGCGTTCGCTTTCGCCCAATGATTCTCGGCGCCTGGAGAAAAATTCTCTGCACACTCGAGCAGGGAATTTCTGACACGGAACAGGGAACTACAGCGGCTGATCTGGCAATTCATCTGCTCCGCGGGCGCCCGCCGCCATTCATTCGCAAATCAATTTGCGCAAGCATGTCGGCGAGCTTTGAGGCCGCTCTGCACCACATCGATCGCCTCCGTCCATGCTAAGTGAGCGCAGGGTCGTCCTTGGTTTCGCGGGCGAAAAGCGTAGCGACCAACGTGATAAGGGCAAGCAGAATAAGCATGATGGATACGCCCGCCGTGCCGCCCATATAGGCCGCAAGGGCGGCGGCGATCACGGGCGCAAAGCCGCCGCCGATGGCCGCCGAGACCTGGAAGCCCAGCGAGGCACCGCTGTAGCGCACGTTCGCGCCGAACAGCTCCGGGAAATAGGTCGATTCAGGAGCGAACATCAGTCCGTGTCCAAAGTTCAGCGCGATCACAACGGTGAGGATCACGATGCCGGGCGATCCGATGTTCAGCAGCCAAAACAATGGGAACGCAAAGATGATGGTGAAGGCGACGCCGGCGAAGTACAGCGCCCGGCGCCCGTAAATATCGGAGAGATGGCCAAATAGCGGGATCGTGACCAACTCAAGAAGAGCGGCAAGTGAGATGGCGTTGAGCATTAGCGATTTCGACAGGCCAAGCTTGGTGGTGGCGTAAACCACCACGAATACGGTCAGCATGTAGACCCAGGAGACTTCGGATAGTTTCAGCCCGACCGCGACCAGGAAACTGCGCGGGTTTTTGACGATCATTTCGAGAAGCGGCGTGCGCACGATTTGGCCGCGTTTCTTGATTTGCTCGAACACTGGCGTTTCTGGCAGGCGGGCTCGCACGAAAATGCCGATACCGACAAGTAGGATGCTGGCGAGGAATGGAATACGCCATCCCCAGCTTTTGAAATCGGCGTCAGGCAGCGATGCCACGGTGGAGAAGATGACCGATGCGGCAACGAGGCCGATCGGAAACCCGACCTGAACCAGGCTGCCGAACAGGCCGCGGCGGTTCGCCGGCGCGTGTTCCAGCACCATCAGCGAGGCGCCACCCCATTCGCCCCCGAGCGCGATGCCTTGGATTACGCGCAGGAGTACGAGCAAAATCGGCGCCCAGATTCCGATCTGCGCATAAGTCGGCAGCAGGCCGATAGCGGCCGTCGCGAGACCCATGGCCACCATGGTGATCATCAACATCGACTTGCGGCCAAGCCGGTCGCCGAAATGCCCGAAGATGGCGCCGCCGATCGGCCGCGCGAGGAAGCCGACGGCAAAACTGCCTAATGCCGCCAAGGTCCCGATTCTTGGATCGACGTTGGGGAAGAACAGCTTGTTGAAAACGAGCGCGGCCGCGGTGCCGTAGATAATGAAGTCGTACCATTCCACGATGGTGCCGACGGTACCCGCAAATGCGATCGCGCCGATGCTTTGCGTCTTGAATCCGCCCGTCGGGGCGGCTCTCGAAGTGATCGTCATATGACGTCTCCCTGTCGCGACCTCGATTTCGCCGGAGGGGGCAGCGCATCTTCCAGCGGCGACACAACCTCCCAAGGAGGTGCCAAGAAAGAAACTGTGCGAAATGCTAGGCAGGTCTGGTGCCTTATTGACTTCGATTTGCCTAACTATTGACCCGTTCCTTGCTCGGTTGGTCGTCTGTCACATGTTGAGCAAGTTTCATGCCGGGAAGCTTCCGGGTTCATTTCCCCGCGCAGCGACAGGAAGCAGGCGTGCTGTTCGGCATCTTGATTTACGAGGGCGTCGAACCGTTCGATCTCGCGACGTACGTCGTGTTATCGATGGCGCTCTTTGCCCGTTCTGGCCGGGCCGCCGCGCATCCACCTTGTCCTAAAAGCCGGGTACCGTCTTTGGCAGAACGGCCGCAGAAGTTCGCGTCCTCCGCTGTTGTCGGCGGTCAGGTTGCCATTGCCGCTCGCCCTAGATGCATAGTTGGGGTTAACTCATAACCCCGCCTATTCCTCCTTCAACCCCACCGCCAGCGCATTGCCCGTCGCGCCGTAATATCTGTACGGCAGAAATTTTCCGGTCATGCCGAGACTGACGCGGTCGCCCTTGGGGTCGGCCTTGCGCGTGATGTCCATGTCGAAGTCGATCGCCGACATGATGCCGTCGCCGAATTCTTCCTCGATCAAAGCCTTCAACGCCGGCCCGTTGACCATGATCAATTCGTAGAAGCGGTAGATCAGCGGATCGGTCGGCGGCATCGGCGTGCCGGTGCCGCGGAACGGCACCTCGTTGAGCAGCGTCTGCTCGCCCTTCGAAAGACCGAACAGCTTGGCGGCATTGGCCGCCTGCGGCTTGGTCAGTTTCATCTGCCCGAGGATCGCCCCCGTCACCAGGATCGGCGACATGCCGCCGATCTCGCCGCAGATGTATTTCCAGGTCCACCCCTTCTCGCGCTTGATGTCGAGAAGCTTTTCGGACAAGTCATTGCGGGTCATGATGTTTCCTCCTTGTCGTTTTGGCATGATGTAAAATTGCGTTCCGGAGGCTCATTCTTCCCGGGTCCAGCTTGCTCGGCGGATCGCCTGCTCGCAAATAAGATCGAGCGTAAAGCCGATGATGCCGATGATGACAACGGTAGCGGCGAGCCGGTCGTATTCCAGGGCGTCACGCGCGTCGTTGATGGAATAGCCGAGCCCGGAAGTTACACCGAGGAATTCCGCCGGTACCAGCACGATCCACGCGACGCCAACCGCCAGACGGATACCAGTCAACGCATCCTGCGCGATGGCGGGCAGGATGATGGTCAGCAGCATGTGCCAAGGGCGAGCGCCAAGATTGCGCGCCACCTTGAACCATGCCGGGTCGATGCGCCGGAAGCCGTGCGCGGTCGAGAATAGAATCGGCCAAACCGCCGCGACGCCCACCAGGAATATGATAGCTCGGTCCCAAGTCGCGAATGCCATAACGGCAATCGGCATCCAAGCGAGCGGTGAGATCATGCGTAGAAACTGAAAAGGTACCGAGCTGGCTTCGCGTACCGAACGAAATCGTCCAATGAGGATTCCGAATGGTACGCCAAAGGCGATCGCCCAACCGAGGCCGGCCCCGATACGTATCAGACTGGGTATCGTCATACGCACTGCGTCGCCACTCAGCAGCATGCGCCATAAGCGTTCGAACGTCGGCACCGGAGCAAAGCCGGCGAAGTTCACGGTCGCCGGATTGGACGCAACGATCCAGCCGCCGATCCACCACAGCAAAAGCAGCACACCGATGCCGAGGAGCGCAAAGGTGGCGCTCCGCGCAGCCCCCTGCACATGGCGGCCTTGCGCGGGCCCACCCGCCGCGTCCGCGACGTCGATGGCGATCTCAAGGGTCACAGCGCCAGCACCTCCGTCCGGTTGAAGGGATCTGCAGGATTGACGCTCGGATCCTTCTTCCATTCCGGATATTTGTTCATTGCGTTGCGGACGAAGTCGTAGTTGACCAGATCCTTGGCGACGAATTCCGGGTCGAGCTTCTTGAGGAACGTCGTATCGCCGCTGACGACCGTGTCGTTCATCGCCTGCACGATCAGCTTGGTGGCCGAGGAATAAGGCCAAGGCTGGAAGTCGATGCGGCCGAGCTTCCATTCTGGGTGCTCGATCGCTTTGATCGGACCATAGAATGACTGGTCGTAATATGTCATCGCACGCTCGATGATCGGCGCGGGCAACGGCAAGTAACCTTCGCCGTCCTTGGACAAAAGCTTGGCGACATCTTTTTTGTGGCCGGACGCATAGATTTCGGCGCGCACGAGCGCATTCATCACTTTCTGAGTCCATTCCGGTTTTTTGGTCGTCACCTCCTCATGCATGCACAACACGCAACATGGATGATTCTTCCAGATATCACCGGTGAAGCGCAGCATCCGGCCGCCGGCCTTGATCTCGCCCAGCGCATTGAACGGTTCTGCCACGATGTAACCGTGGATCTTCTTGGCCGCGAGACCCGCCGGCATATCCGGCGGCGCCATGACCTGCAGGTTGCATTCATCCGCGGCGAGCCGGTCGCTCTGCGACCTGATCACCGGTTTAATGCCGGATTTGCGCAAGGCATATTGCAAGACGATATTGTGCATCGAATACCAGAACGGCACGGCAATCTGCTTCCCGCCGAGATCGGAGAAGCTCTTTATGCCGGTGTCCTGGCCGACGATGACGCCCGAACCGTTCGTGTGCGCCCACGCCATGATCTTGACCGGGAAGTGGTTGTTGTAACGCATCCACACCGGGATCGGCTTAAGCAGATGCACCACGTTGAACTTGCCGGCAGCGAAAGCCTCTACCAATGGCGACCAACCGCGGATCAACGTCGGACGCTCCGCCGTCAGCCCTTCGTCCTTGAAGTAACCCATGCCGTGCGCCACCAGGAGTGCGGTTGCGTCAGTAATCGGCAGGTAGCCGATGCGCACCACGTCGTCATCTGCGGCATGGGCGGCCTTACCGAAGCCGCCGAGCATGGTGCCGAACGCCGCCAATCCTCCGGCCGCCAGCATGTCCAACGTCTGTCGTCGGGTGGGCCGCAGCCGGAAGTGGCCGTCGTCTTGATGGACGACATCGATTCCGCAAAATTCACACATTTTTTTCTCCTTTGCGTGGCATCAACGATGGCCGGCGGCGACGATTTTGAGTGTGTTTGGGGCTATAGCGACCGACGGCGGCTCGACGGTGCGGCCGGAGGCGTGCTCAAACGCGGCCTGCAACGCAGCTTGCGTCGTCTGCGCGCGACTGCCGCGCCGATCGCGGTCTTCGCGATCGACGTCGATCGGCACGATCTCGGCGATCCGACCCGGATCGGAGGTCATGACGATGGCACGGTCGGCCATCGCAACAGCTTCGGGGATGTCGTGGGTGACAATAACGAGAGTAATGCCGATCTCCGCTGCAATGCGACGTACGTCACGCTGCAAGGCGCGGCGCGTCACCGCGTCGAGGGCAGAGAAAGGCTCGTCTAACAGCAGAACTTCCGGGTGGACCGCTAGCGAACGGGCAAGTGCCACCCGCTGTTGCTGGCCGCCGGAAAGATCTTGCACGTTACGCCCGGAATAGCCTTCAAGCTCGACAAGCTGAAGCAGTTCGCAGACGCGCTCCGCTATTTCGCTGCGCCGCCGACCAGCGAACTTCAAGCCAAGACCGACGTTCTGTTCCACCGTCATCCATGGATAGAGGTGCGGTTGTTGAAACATGACGATACGGTGCGGTGACGGTCCTTTCACCAGTTCACCATCAACGCGAACTTCGCCCGCGCTCGGTGCCACCAGACCGGACAAGATATGGAGCAACGTTGACTTGCCGCAGCCAGAGCGCCCGAAGAGCGCCACCGCCTCGCAGGGTTGCACCTCGAAGCCGATGTTACTCAACGCAAAGGTGGCGCTGCGGCGATAACGATGGCACACATTGGTGACCGCAATGTGGGCTCCCGGACGCCGTTTGTTTGGATATATCGCCTGCATTGCCTAAGCGTCTCTCACTGGCACAATCGCTCCTGATGACACCGCGTTATCGGAAACTCGTCGCCGTGCCATCGGGTGCCGCTCCTCCGTTTTTCTCGAACTTATCCTGGTGTGTCGGTCACGCGAGCATGGGCCGTTAATGCACCATGTCCGCGAGCATCTTTCTCAGTTGCTTGGTGGCCGGCGTCACGATGGCGACGAAATAGGCTTCGCGTAGGCGGCGTTGCGCGGCGCCGCTTTGGACATAGCCGCGTGCGCCGCAATGAAGCATCGCCGCCTGCGCTGCGGCCAGCGAAGCTTCGCCGGCCGCAAGGCGCGCTTCGATCACCGAGCGCCAGTAAGTTGGGTCGGTCTCGAACGGCGTGGCCGCGAGCCGCGCCACCTCGGCTTCCATTGCCATGAGTTGTTCGCCGAGCGGCTCAGGCTGCACCTCGAGATATTTGTTGACGTGGCCAAGTGACGCCTTGGTCTGCTCCATCAGTTTTATGCAGTCACGGATCAAGCCGAACGCCATGCCGGCTTGCAACAGCACAAAACCGGCGCGGATCCGCTTGACATAGTCCTCAGCCGGATCCGCGACGACCCATGAGTCAGGGATGAAGACATCGCGCATCTGCACGGAGAAGGTGCGCGTGCCGTCGAGCGCGGCGAATTTCGTGTTGGCCGCGAGACTCAACCCTGCAGCTGCGCAAGGGACGATCGCCATGACATTACGCTTAGACGCTCCGTCTTCCACTTCGAAGACCGCACCAAAATAATGGTCATCGCCGAGATTGGAGACGTAGGGCAGCAAGCCTTTTACGACGTAACCGCCGTCACCGCGCCGCCCCTTCAGCCGCATCGCTTCGATGCCGAAGAAGTTCTTCATTGGGTTGGACAGTGCGGTTCCGCCGAGAACTTCGCCGACTGCGGCCTGCGAACCGATTTCGCGTTTAAGTGCGTCGCTGTCGGAGGCGTAAATGTACCAGGCGAGCGCGTCCTGACACCACATGCAAAAAGAAGTCGACAGGCAATATTCGCCGGCAGCCGCCATTGCATTGATCGCGGTGACCAGATCGACGGCGTCATTGCGTCCGGGAAGGTGCTGCGCGTAAGCACCAAGGCGACCGAATTCGCGCATCACACTTTCCGGATAATAGCCTTCAAGGTCGATTTTCTGCACGAGCGAAGGCAGGTCCCGCGCGGCGGCGGCGCGCACGGCCTCGACTACTTCGGCCCCGGGCCTCGCCACCTTCTCACTTCTCACGACGGTAGGTGTGTCGAGCATTGAATTCCCCGTGCGGGCGTTGTTGACAATGTGAGCGGACGCCGATTCAGGCGAGCGCCACTTCAAGATTGACGGGCCGTGAAAAGGTGTTTGCCACCGGCGACCATTGGCGGGCATGCGCGATCAGCGCGGCAAGCTCCTCGCGTGAGCGATCGGCCTCGAACATCACCTTGGCGCGCACGTCGGTGAAGCCGACCGGCTTTTCGGACAGATCGCCAGTGCCCCACACGCCGGTAATGTTGAGATCGCCTTCCAGCTCAATCTCGAGCCTGAACACCGTTATGCCGCGGGCGACGGCGTTAGCGTGAATACCGACCGCGAGACAGGAGCCGAGCGCGGCTAGCGAGGCCTCCGAGGGATTTGGCGCGGTATCGTCGCCGAGGAGTCCGGGTGGCTCATCGACAATGTAAGGGGGCAAAGTGCGGACGAAATTGAGATGGCGGAAGCGCCCTTCTGCGACCGTTTTGCATTTCAATGTCTTGATCGCTTTGGGATCGGCCTTGCCTTTGGCGATCAGCTGATCGAGGCCCTGCTTGTCGATGGGCGCCAGGCAACCCGTCATGGCCGGTCGACTGCCGGAGGTCAGGGAATCGGCAACCGTGGTCGCTGCGACGACTTTATTCATGGGAATCTCCTCTCCTGTGCCGCCGATCTGAACCCGGAAGGCGGCTGATTGAGCTACAGACCGGTCTGTATTATTGCATGATCTATGCCAAGTTTTTGCGGTGCAAAAACATCAAAGGAATCAAAGAAACAGCCTTTGAGACACCCCCGGAATGCGATTAGGCGCCACTTTAGCGGTCACGAGTGGCGCCCTTTACGGCACCAAGTTTTGGTAGCTACAGACCCTTCGGTTTCCTGGATTGAGCTTTTCGTCGCAGGGCGGTATTGGGTCGCTATGGGCGCCGCGGAAAAGTTTCCGATCGAACCGAGCGAAAAAGAGGAGCCGCAAGCGTCCCCACGCGAACGGCTTATTGAGAGCGCCAAGGCGCTGTTCTGCCGCTACGGAATTAATTCAGTCGGCGTCGATGCGATCATCGAGCGGGCGGGCACGGCGAAGACGACGCTATACAAGCTGTTCGGTTCAAAGGACGGCTTGGTCGAGGCCGTGCTCGATCGCGAGGGCCAAGCTTGGCGGTCGTGGTTCCTGACCGCCATCGATGGGCCGGGCGGTTCCGCGCGCGAGCGACTCGCACGCATCGGCCCGGCGCTCAAGATATGGTTTGGGCGCGACGATTTTTTTGGCTGTCCTTTTATCAATGCGGTGGGAGAAACCGACAAGGCCGACGACCGCATGCGGACGCTCGCCATCGCCCATAAGAAAATCGTGATCGAGCGCTTATCGGCCTTGTGCGCCGAAGCCGAACTGGTTGAGCCCGAACAGACTGCCCATACCATCGGACTGATCATGGACGGCGCGATCGTGATGGCGTTGATCACGCGCGACCCGTCGGCCGCCGATGCGGCCGCCCGCGCCTGCGCCGCCATCATACCAGAATAGCGCGCGCTTTTCAGACAGGCTGCTCGGCAAAGCAGGCGTCAAAATGGCTCGATCACATAATCTCGCCGCCGACCAAAATACGGTCCACCGCGGAACATTTGACGCGCGTATACCGCCTGCTCTCACCATAAATTCCGGCGACACGGTCGTCATCACGACGTTGTCCGGCAACGAAGATGAACTCCCCAGCGAGAAAGACGGCTTCACCGTATCGCCTCAACATCGCAAGGTGTTGGCGCAAGTGCCGCCGGGCCTTGGCCCGCATTTCATGACTGGGCCGATCGCCGTTACCGACGCGGCGCATGGCGACGAGCTTGTCGTCGAGATCCTGTCGATGGAGCTTGCCCAGGACTGGGGGTGGAACGCGACGCGCCCCGGCAAGGGCACGCTGCCCGACGATTTCCCGCAAGGCCGCTTGATCCACGTCGGCATTGACCAAGAGCGCAACCGGATAAAAATGCCGTGGGGTCTCGAACTCAAGGCGCAACCATTTTTTGGCGTCATCGGAGTAGCACCGCGGCCTGAGGACGGACCGCAGACCTCGGTCATCCCGCGCGCTTTCGGCGGCAATATTGACAACAAGAACCTGCGTGCCGGAGCAACGCTGCATCTGCCCGTGTTCAACCCCGGTGGGCTTTTGTCTGTTGGCGATGGCCATGCTGCTCAGGGCGACGGCGAGGTCTGCCTGACGGCGATCGAAACAGCGCTGCGCGGCACCTTGCGTGTCAGTCTCAAGAAGAGCACCGGGCTTGCCCGCCCTTGGGCGGAGACGCCCGCGCATTGGATCACGATGAGCTTCGATGAGGATCTTGATCGCGCGGCGCAGGATGCCGTGCGCGAGATGGTCGCGCTCATCGTCAATCGCGGCGGCCTGTCCGCGGCCGACGCCTACACCTTGTGTAGCGTTGCGGCAGATATCCACGTCACCCAACTGGTGAACGTCAACAAAGGCGCGCATGTCATGCTGGAAAAATCTTTGGTACCCGCACGATAGCTCAGCCCATCGCAAATTCGTCCTTGCGATGAGCCCAGCCAGTGATACGCCCTTCGATCAGCGAAAATATCGCATAGAGCGCGACACCCATGACGGCGAGGATCATCAAGCCGGCAAAGACCAATGGTACGTCGAAATTGGAGCTTGCGATCATCATCACATTGCCGATGCCGCGATTGGAGGCCACCGTTTCCGAAATCACCGTGCCGACGAAGGCAAGCGTCACCGCCACTTTCAGCGAGGCGAAGAAATAAGGCATCGTGCGCGGCAGGCCGACGTTCCACAGGATATCGAGCTTGCTGGCGCCCAACGCTTTCATGACGTCCTCGAGTTCCGGCTCGGTCGTCGCAAGGCCGGTTGCCACATTCACAACGATCGGAAAGATGCTCATGATCATCGCCGTGAGTATCGCCGGAACGGTGCCGGCGCCGAACCAGAGAACGAAAATCGGAACGACCGCTACTTTCGGTATCGAGGCAAATCCCACCAGCAGCGGATAGGCAACATCATAGGCGAGCCGCGACGAACCGATCACCACGCCCAACAAAATCCCGATGACGATCCCGAAAGCAAATCCGACCAGCGTCGTGTATAGCGTCTGCAAGGTGTGCGGCCACAGCGCCGGCATGCGCTGCACGAGCGTGACGATGATCTGGCTCGGCTTGGGCAATATGATGTCGCTGATGTGAAAAGCCCAGCACAGCCCCTCCCACAGCAGGAAGAAGCCGATGATAAAGACAGTCGACGCGAGATGCCGGCGCAGTTGCGGATTCATTGCACGGTCTCCTTCACCGGCCGTGCTGACACGATCAATTGCCGCAACCGCTGGGTCATGGTGACGAATTCCGGCAGATAGGACATCTCGATCGTGCGCGGCCGCGGGAACGGCACTTCGGCGTCGTCGATGATCTGGCCCGGGCGCGTGCGCATCACGCAAATGCGATTTGCGAGATAGCCGGCTTCTTTCAGGTCATGGGTGACGAGGATGACCGTGGGCTTCAGCTTCATCCACAACTCCTGCATGACGCTCCACAATTCCTCGCGCGTGAACTGGTCGAGCGCGCCGAACGGCTCGTCAAGCATAAGGAGCTGCGGCTCATGCACGAGCGCGCGACATAAGGAAGCGCGTTGCAGCATGCCGCCTGAAAGTTGCCAGGGACGTTTGTCACCAAAAGCGCCAAGACCGACCTCCTTGAGCAGCGCATCAGCACGGTCGCGGAACTCGGTCTTGCGCTTGGCAGCGTAATCCCGGCGGAACGGCGGCACGATCTTGAGGGGCAGCATCACGTTGTCGCGCACGGTGAGCCAGGGCAGCATGGTGGGATTCTGGAAGGCCATGCCGACACGCACCTGCTCGGCGCCTATTTCGCGGCCGGCGACATACACATAACCCGTGCTCGCGGTGATAAGGCCCGTGACCAACTTGAGGATTGTCGATTTGCCGCAGCCCGAAGGACCTACCAGCGCGACGAAATCGCCCTGACCGATGCGCAGATCGGTGTGGCCAAGCGCGACGATTTGCTTCTCGTCGCGCCCGTAGGTCAGCGTCACATTCTCCAGCTCAACGAACGTCTCCGGACTGCGTGGCGCTTCAGTGTAGGCGCTGGCGGTCATGCGGCGTTGTCCTTGCTGGGACGCGCGACGGCCGGAGCAATCTCACGCATCGAGGTTTTGGCGTTGCGCACGACAGGTTGGGGCATCTGCTGAACCGTATGCACCGAGCGGCCCCAGCCCTTGGTTTCGGGCACCAGCGCACGGTCCTTCATCACGAAGCGGCCGCGCACAATCGTGTGAATCGGCAGGCCTTTCACGCCGCGGCCGTTCCAGGGTGAGATTTTCGACCGGGACTGCAATTTGGCGTCCTCGATGGTGTGGGCGCGCGCAAGGTCGACAATGGCGATATCGGCGTCGGCGCCGGGCGCAACGGCGCCCTTGTGTGGGTAAAGACCCCAGATGCGCGCCGGATTGAAGGCGCTCATGCGCACATAGTCGGAAATAGACATGCGCCCAGCGTTGACCTCGGTCAGCATCAGCGGCATCTGCGTCTCAACCCCGGGGAAGCCGCAATCGACCGTCCAGATGTCGTTACGGGTCTTCTCCTCGGGCGCGTGCGGGGCGTGATCGGTGGCAATGAGGTCGATGGTGCCGTCGAGGAGCGCGGCCCAGATCGGCTCCTGATTCATTGCCTCACGCACCGGCGGATTGACAGCGATGACGCCGGGAAAGCGATGGTAATCGTCGGTCGAGAGCATCAGGTAATGCGGGCACGTCTCGCCGGTGATGTCGACACCGCGAGCTTTGGCTTCGCGCAGCGGCCGCAATTCGTCAGCCGTCGAGATGTGCAGGACGTGAATTCGCGCACCGGTCCACTCGGCAAGAATCGCGGCGCGGCTTACCGCTTCGACGGCAACGACGTTGGGGCGCGCTGCAAGATGTGCCCATTGGTCAGCTTTGCCAGCGGCCATCAGGCGCTTCTGACGCCGTTCCATGATGTCGTTGTTTTCCGCGTGCAGCGAGATCCGTTTTCCCGTCGCCGCGGCCACCTCGAAGCATTCCAGCGTCGCACCGGTATCGGGCGACGCAATTTTTCCGAATGTATTGCCCATATAAAGCTTGAAGCCGATGACCCCGCCCTCGACCAGCGCCGAGACGTTCGGGATAGTGTCCTCGCCGAGCAGGCCGTAAAGGCCGAAGTCGACGTGGGCTTTCGAGGCGGCTACGGCGTGCTTGGCAGCGAGAATCTCCGCGGTGCCCGTCGGCGGGATGGTGTTGGGCATGTCGAACACGGTCGTGACGCCGCCAAAGGCCGCCGCCGCCGTGCCGCTCTCCCAGTCTTCCTTGTGCGGATAGCCGGGATCGCGCAGATGCACGTGAACGTCGATGGCACCGGGCAGCACATGCATGCCGGAGGCGTCGAGCGTTTCCTTGGCCGCGGGCATGGCGTCGGCCGCGCCGACCGCAAGAATGCGACCGTCCTTGACAGCGACGCTCGCTTCGATCACCGCGTCGGGCGAGACCACCTTGCCGTTGTCGATGACGAGGTCCGCGGTCATTGGTGTCTCACAACATGGCCCAGCCGCCGTCGACCGGCAGATCGACACCCGTGATCTGGCGCGAGGTATCGCTCGCCAGGAACAGGCAGGCATTGGCGACGTCGTTGTCGACGGTGACGCGCTTCATCGCATACTCGGCTGCATGCCGCTGCGCCGCCTCTTCGATGCTGATACCGTAACGCTTGGCCATGTCGGCGCAAACCTTGTCGCGAAAGCGTGGGCCGTCAACCATTCCAGGCGCGACGCAATTGACGTTGATGTTGTACTGGCCGACTTCGAGGGCAAAGCTCTTGGTGATGCCGCGCAGGCCCCATTTCGAGGCCGAATAAGCCATGCGCCCAGCCCTTCCGCGCATGCCGAACGTTCCGCCGACGTTGACAATCTTGCCGTAGTTCTGCGCGATCATGGTCGGCAGCGCGGCGCGCATCGTGTGAAAGCAGCCATTCATATTGAGGCGAACGATGTCATCGAATTCCTCCGGGGTCGTCTCCGTACCCGTCTTTCCGACCGGGCCGGAACCGCCGGCAACATTGACCAGAATATCGATGCGGCCGTCATAGGCTTCTCGCGTCTGTTCTGCCGCCTCTTCGCATTGATCCGGCGCCGTGAGGTCGCACGGCACGATGATCGCTTGCGATCCGGCATTCCTTGCTGCTTCAGCCACCGGCTTGATCACCTCCACGTCGCGGCCGAGCAGCGCTAGGCGCGCGCCTTCGGCGGCAAAGGCAAGCGTGATTGCCGCACCCATCCCCTTGGCTGGGCCGGTGATCATAGCGACCCGCCCTTCAAGTTTCAGATCCATGGCACTCCGCCCGCCCCCGTTTGTCCATTCAGGTTATGGCCGCTCCTCGTCGACCGAGGAGCGGCCTTTTCGCTTGAATGATCAAAACAGTTTCTTCGGCAGATCGGCTGCGGGCGGCATGAACGCGTCGGTATAAATCTCGTCCACCGTCGGCGTACGCGGCAGTTTCTGCGCATCGACGAGGATTTCAATCGACTTCTTCAGCCGCGCCTTGTCGACATTGCCGAGGCCGATCTTGGCGATCTCCGGCGAATTCATCTCGTCTCGCAAGGTCGCGTCGAAGCGCTCGCGTTCGACCGTCTTGTTGATCAGCGGCTCACGCTTGGCGACCGCATCGATGGCCGCAGCCGGATCCTTCAGCGAGTCTTCGACGCCGTGGTTGATCGCCTCGATAAGGCCCTTCACCACCTCCGGGTGCTCCTTCGTCATCTTCTTGGAGACGATGATCGCGTTGGAATAGAGGTCCATCCCGTAGTCGCCATACTTGATGTAGCGAATGTCCTTGTCCTGGACGTGCATCAGCTTGGCGGAAAAGCGAATGGTGTTGACGTAGCCGAACACGCCGTCGACCTGCTTGTTCATCAGCATCTGTTCGCGCAGGTTCGGCTGCATGTTTGTGATTTTGATTTTAGTGCAATCGATCTTGGTGATCTTGCAGAAGGCGGGGAACAGCTTGAGCGCGCCATCGCCGGCGGCGCCGCCGAGCGCCTTGCCCTCGAGATCCTTCGGCGTCTTGATCGAACTGTCGGCGCGCACCGCGATGGTGAACGGCGGCTGGTTGTACATAACATAGACCGCGATCGGCGCCTCTTGCGGCTTGGTGGCGGCGAACTGGATCAGCGCGTTGATGTCGCCGAAGCCGACGTCATAGGTGCCGCTCGCAACGAGCGGGATCGGCGCGCCCGAGCCGTTGCCCTGGTCCATCGTGATATCGATGCCTGCTTTTTTGAAGTAACCGCGGTCCTGGGCCAGGAAAAACCAGCCCTGCGGGCCCTGGTATTTCCAGTTCAGCACCATCTTGAGCTTGGTCTCGGCGGCGGCGGGCGTCATTCCGGCGAGCGGAACGGCGAGGCCGATGGCGGCGGTCAGCGCGATGAGCAGGGAACGGCGGGTCGAGGTCATGAAGCGCACTCCTCGTGGGGACAGTGGGGTTGCGGGTGATGAGCGACGGGTCCGGCATCCCGTGCGTCCAAGGTGAATTGCTACAGCAGGCGAGTTCCAACAGGCGTGCATTGCGGCGAGAACCATGAGACTTCACTCAGGCAAGTGTGATGCCAGCAAGCCTAGTCCGGCAGACTGTTGCCTGCTGCTGCTGATTTTTTGCTAGAGTGTTGCCGAAAAGGCATCACTCCGAAAAGGCCCAGGCAGCCGTGAAACACCTGCGCATCCTCGACTATGTCGACGAAGTCGCCCGCTCGCGCTCCATCCGCAAGGCGGCCGAGCAACTCAACGTCACCGCCTCAGCAGTCAATCGGCGGATCATGGATCTGGAGGAGGAACTGGGCGCGCAGCTTTTCGAGCGGCTGTCGCGCGGCGTGCGACTGACCACGGCCGGCGAGCTTTTCGTCCACTACCTTCGCAAGCAGCACGACGAGGTTGAGCGCGTCAGATCGCAGATCGAGGACTTGAAGGGCTTGCGGCGCGGCACTGTGCGGATCGCCTGTAGCCAGGCGCTGGCCCTCGATTTCCTCCCGCGCTCCATCGCCGAATTCCGCGAGGCGTATCCCAAGATCGAATTTCACGTCAAAGTAGTCGATCATGAATACGCCATGGCCGCGCTCGAAGCGTTCGAAGTTGACCTGGTGCTGGTGTTCCGTCCGCCGCTCATCGCCAATTTCCAACCGCTGATGACGCTTGAGCAGAGGCTCGTCGCGGTGATGACGAAAAAGCATCCTCTCGCAAAGAAGCGCAAGGTGCGCCTACACGATTGCGCCGCCTATCCGGTTGCATTGCCCGAGCATTCGATCGGCGGCCGGCAGTTGCTCGACGAGGTGACCGCACGCACCGGCCTCACCTTTAACATCGTCTTCCAATCAAATTCCTTCGAGATGCTGCGCGGCGTCGTCAGCCATGCCGACCTGATCTCATTCCAGATCGCCATCGGCACCATGCCGGACGGCAACAAGCTCGATCTCGTCGCCCGCGACATCGACGACCGCGACGTGCCCAAGGCCAATCTTGTTTTCGGGCAATTGCGCGGGCGCAATCTCCCCGTCGCCACCGCGGTTTTTGCCGACCGCATCATTCACAAGCTCGAGGCGATGCGCATGGACGCACGCGCTCCCTGACGAGAACCTGCGAAACCGGCTTTTGCGGGCCTTGAGTTGGGTGCAACCTTTCCTTATATTGTTTTTTTGAAGCCGCTCTTCGGTCCGCCGAAAGGGGCTTTTTGCTTTTGTGGGGCAACCTCAATGTCCACGAACCGCGAGAGCCACATCAGGCTCACCTCGCATCCCGGCCACCGCGCTCCCGGCCGCTATCCAATCACGTGGGACGCAGCGACGGCGCGCGAACGCGGGCCAGTCATCGGCACAGTTACGTCGGCAGGCGACCGCAACGCGATCGGCGCGCATGGCGGCTCCTACGCGCTTTATCGCGCGCTCGCGGTGTCATCTGGCGCGCTTAATCCGATCGCGCGGCCGGACCTGACGAATACGTCACCCGTCGTCGACGTGGGACCCTTCCCGCAGTGGAGTGCGCCGGATCGCATTGTTTCCCTCGACCCGTGGGGCCATCGCGTGGCGCAGGACTTTGCGCATGAGATCGCCGAAGGCCTCGACATCCGGCCAACCATCGCCATCACCAAGGCGCGGCTCACTATTCCGGAATTCGCCGTCGGCGGAAATGGTGTGAATTGGGGCGTCAAGGCGGATGGCGACATCGTCCGCGCGGGCGGCGATATCGCGGTGACCAAAGCTGCCATCGATCCGGTCTGGTATTTGCCCGGTATCGCGGAGCGTTTTCAAGTCAGCGAAGATAAATTGCGCCATACACTGTTCGAGCAGACCGGCGGCGCCTATCCAGAACTAGTGACGCGGCCTGACCTCTCGGTATTCCTGCCGCCAATCGGCGGCATGACGCTCTATATGTTCGGTGATCCGGCCGCGATCTCCGACCGCAAGCGCACCCTCACCTGCCGCGTGCATGACGAGTGCAATGGCTCCGATGTGTTTGGCTCCGACATCTGCACCTGCCGGCCTTATCTCATCCACGGCATCGCTGAATGCGTGAAGGAGGCCCAGGCAGGCGGCGCGGGCCTCATCGTCTATAACCGCAAGGAAGGCCGCGCGCTCGGCGAGGTCACCAAGTTCCTGGTCTATAACGCACGCAAGCGGCAGGAAGGCGGCGACCAGGCAGCGACTTATTTTGAGCGCACTGAGTGCGTGGCCGGCGTGCAGGACGCGCGCTTCCAGCAATTGATGCCGGACGTGCTGCACTGGCTCGGCATTACGCGGATCGATCGCTTCGTCTCGATGTCGAACATGAAATACGACGCCATCGTCGGCTCCGGCATTGACATCGGCGAGCGCGTGTCGATTCCCGCCGGCCTGGTGCCGCCCGACGCGCAGGTTGAACTCGAAGCGAAGAAGGCAGCCGGCTATTTTACGCCGGATCAGGTGCCGAGCGTCAACGAGCTCAAGGCGGTGGTCGGCCGCAAGCTCGACGAGTTCTGACCATTCTCGGGCTCGCCAATAAAATTGATTCCGAGCGGAAGACGGCGCTCGCGCTGCTGTCGGCTGCGGCAGTGCGCGAGCGCGCCAATGAGATGCTGGCGGAGGGAGAGTCAGGCGACCTTGCAAATTTTCGCGTCGAACTCGGCAAACTCGTGCCGACGGCCGACTTTGTCGCCAACGTTGTTCGCGAGAGTTACCCGGATCTGAAAGTACCGTTGCATGCGCGCTGGCGGCATTTCGTGTTTCACGGGCGCGACCTGTGGGCAGAAATTGCAGCCAAGGCCGCGTGGCACGACGGCGCCGCGCGGGCGCGCGCCGAATTCGATCTTGCCATTGTCTCGGTTCTGCTCGACGCCGGCGCCGGTCCCGACTGGCGTTATCGTGACGCGGCGACCGGCATGACCATCGGCCGATCGGAAGGCCTGGCGCTCGCCAGCCTGCGCATGTTCGCAGCGGGATTATTCTCAGCCGACGCGCGCGACCCGTTGCGCGTCGATGCGAAACGGCTTGCTGCGTTGACGGCTGCGGATCTCACGCTCGGCTTTGCCGCCGCCGGCGACAACCACCTGACCGGCTTGGAAGGCCGGGCCGACCTGCTCGCTCGGCTTGGCCGCACGATGCTCAATGGCGAGACAATATTCGCGCGGCACGATAGCGCGCGGCCGGGCGGACTGTTTGACCATTTGACAACCGGCACAAAGACGCTCGCAGCACCGGTCATTCTCCATGAATTGCTGCTGCATCTTGGCGCGATATGGCCGAACCGGCTGACGCTCGCCGGTCTGTCACTCGGCGACACCTGGCGCCATCCAGCCATCAAGCGCGCGGACGCCAGCAACGGCCTGATGCCGCTGCACAAGCTCTCGCAATGGCTGTCCTATTCGCTGATCGAGCCGTTGCAACGTGCAGGCATTGCCGTCACCGATATCGACGGGCTCACTGGTCTTGCTGAATATCGCAATGGCGGGCTATTTCTTGACGCAGGTGTGATCGCCCTTCGCGAGCCGAACGCAGCCACCCAACCGCAGGCCGTTAATTCCGCCCTTGTCGTCGAGTGGCGCGCCCTCACCGTTGCCTTGCTCGACCGAATGTTGCCTTTGGTGCGCGAGCGTCTCGGCGTGCCGCAACACGCTTTTCCGCTCGGCGCGTTGCTCGAAGGCGGCACATGGGCTGCAGGACGAAAACTTGCCGAGCAAACGCGCGCGGACGGCAGTCCCCCGCTCACGGTCGTCAGCGACGGCACGGTATTTTGAGGTCTGGCATGAAGGGCGTCACGATTGTCGATCATCCATTAGTGCAGCACAAATTGACGATGCTGCGCGACAAGACGCGCTCGACCAAAGTCTTCCGCGAGCTGTTCGGCGAGATCGGCGCTCTGCTCTGCTACGAGGCGACCCGCGACCTGGCGTTGGAAAAGGTCGAAATCGAAACGCCCTTCGCGACGATGATGTCGCCCGTGCTCTCCGGCAAGAAGCTGGTGCTGGCGCCGGTCGGCCGCGCCGGTTCAGGCTTTCTTGATGGCATTCTCAAGCTCGTGCCTTCGGCGCGCGTGGCGCATGTCGGGCTTTACCGCGATCCGCGCACGCTGGTCGCCGTCGAATATTTCTTCAAGGCCCCCGATGACATGGCCGAGCGCATTACTCTTGTGCTGCACCCGATGCTCGCAACCGGAAATTCGGCCGTCGCCGCAGTCGAT
This sequence comes from Pseudolabrys sp., assembly GCA_036268675.1. Taxonomy (GTDB): domain Bacteria; phylum Pseudomonadota; class Alphaproteobacteria; order Rhizobiales; family Xanthobacteraceae; genus Pseudolabrys. Next base: position 621 of record DATATS010000165.1, on the reverse strand, counting down.
CGTCTCAAGGAAAGCGGCGCCAAGACCCTGCGAATTGTATGCGTGCTGGCGACGGCGCAATCGGTTGACCGTCTTCACGGCCGCCATCCGGAAGTGCCGATCTTCACAGCTGCAATCGACGAAAACGTCACCGACAGCGGCTATATCGTGCCGGGACTCGGCGATGTTGGCGACCGAATGTACGGAACGAAGTGATCACACCTTGGAGGCGGGAAGGTTTGTTTGGCCCACGAAGTCGCCTCGATGCACGCCAAGGGTGAAGAGCGATTCAGAGTGGGACCGTGTGTGACGAGACAAATGTCGGGACGCGAGTGCACAGGCCCACATTTGTAGCCACGATAAATCGCTTCGCAGGCTGCTATCGCGGTGTTGTCGCAAATTTCGCCTATGCGTTGGCACTCTAAAAACGACCCTCTGGCGCTTACTACGCTCGCATTCGCTATACAGACGCAATTTTCGAAGGGGAGTTCGCCCCGGGCATTCATCGACGCGGCGGGTATGTCCGCTCGGTGCCAACAGGCAATTTCGCAATTTTAGTTTGGAATGAGGGGCCGCCGAGTGGCGCCTCAATTGCGGCTAGCCACTGCACATTCCGCCTCGTCATGCGTGCTTGGTGCGTGG
>DATATS010000164.1:0-4898 GCA_036268675.1 Pseudolabrys sp. | reverse complement strand
ATTGGCGAGGCTGCCGAGCATCTCTCGCTTTATCAGTTGACCATCGAGCCCGACACGCCGTTCGCCGGCCTGCATGCCGCCGGCAAGCTCGCCGTACCCGGCGATGATCTTGCGCGCGATCTTTACGATTTGACGCAATCGATCTGCGACGATGCCGGTCTTCCGGTCTACGAAATCTCCAACCATGCGCGGCCGGGCGCGGAGTGCCGGCACAATCTGGTTTATTGGCGCGGTCATGATTATGCCGGCATTGGCCCCGGCGCACATGGCCGGCTCACCATCGATGGCCGCCGCTACGCCACCGAGACCGGCAAGCGGCCGGAGGCCTGGCTGCGCCAGGTGGAAGAAACTGCCAGCGGGCTCACCGTCAACGAGAAACTGGCGCCGAGCGAAGTGGGCGATGAATTCCTGCTGATGGGGTTGCGGCTCGCCGAAGGCATCGATCCGCAGCGATTTACGCAGCTTGCCGGCCGCACGCTCGATCCGAAGCGGATTTCATTTCTGCGCGAAGGCGGCGCGGTGGAGACGACGCACGACGGCCGCCTGCGCGTGACGCAAAGCGGATTTCCGCTGCTCGACGCGGTGGTCGCCGATCTCGCCGCCTAGCTCTCGATTTACGTACCCGGCTGGAACGATTTGGGCGCCGGGCTGACCACCTGGCCGCCGGTCGGCGTGACGCGCAGCACGGCGAGGCCCCGCTCGGTAGTGCCGTTGGGGCGGAAGCGGAAAATGCCGTCGATGCCGGCAAAGCCCGACGAATTCGTCAGCACCTGCTCGCTGAAACGCTGCGGTCCTTGCGTCTTGACCAGCGCGGCCACCAGCGCGACGGCATCGTAGCAGAGCGTCGCGGTCCGCACCGGATCCTGTCCGTATTTCGAGCGATAGCGCGCCGAGAAATTGCGGAAGCCGGTCGACTCAGGCGCGGCAAACAAGGCGCCATGCAGCGCCGGATCGGAGAAGATGCGCGGATCGTCCCACAATCCAGTGCCCAGCAACTGCTGGCGCTTGAGGTTGACGCGATCCGCCGCGAGCGCCGCCACCACCTGCGGCACGGCATCGGCGCCATCGGGGATGAAGATCGCGTCGGCGCGGCTCGCGGCCTGCGCCACGCGGCCAACCGGTTCGGCAAGCTTTGTCGGATCGAGCGGATATTTCTCCAGCGCAACCACGCGGGCGCCGCGGGCGGCGACGTCCTGCTGGAAGGCTGCTTCCACCACCGTGCCGTAGGCGTTGTCCGGCATCAGCGCCGCGATCGAGCGTTTGCCGTGCGATGCGGCGTAATCAATGATGCGCTTGACGTCGGACTCCGGCAGGAAGCTCAACAGATAAACGCCGTTGGTGGCGACGCTGGCGTCGGTGGAAAACGCGATCACCGGAATGCCGCGCGGACGCGCGACGCCGCCGACCGCGCGCACCGCTTGCGCGAACAACGGCCCCACGATGATTTCGGCGCCCTCGGCGAGCGCCTGCTCGGCGGCCGCCTGTGCGCCTTGCGGCGTGCCGGCGTCGTCCTTCACCAGAAGCTGGATGTTGGGGTTCTTGAACTCGGCAAGCGCCAGCTCAGCTGCGTTTTTCATGGAGCGGGCGGCAACGCCGGCATTGCCTTGCGCCGACAATGGCAGGATCAGCCCGACGCGAACTTGTCCGGTGCCGATTTGCGAGCCGGCCGCGAGCGCGTCTGGCTGCGGCGGCGGGGGCCCACCGCCGGGTTGGGTAAAAAGGTTGCTGCCGGCGCAGGCCGTCAGCGCGACGCCGGCCGCGACAACGCAGAACGCAACGCGCACCCGGCGCAAGCCGCGCGCCAGTGCGCCTCGTTGGTCCCGCGATATCCCCAGCATGGTCGCTCCCCGTGCGACAGCGATGTGTCAGTCCTAACTTTAAACGGCGATTTTGTCCCTGAAAAGGTTAAGGCAATGAAAAAGAAAGAGAATTCGGCCGCGATGACGCCGCGGGCGGCGCCGTCTAGAGTGCCTGCCATGATCAGGGACAAAAAGACCGCCGCAAGCGGCCATTCGCGCCATTATTCGCTCGCGGGCACGGCCATCGAGGCTCCGAAACCCGCCGCGGGGCTCTATCTGGTCGCAACCCCGATTGGAAATTTGGGCGACATCAGCCTGCGCGCGCTCGAAGTGCTGGCGGGCGCCGATTGCATCGCCTGCGAGGACACCCGCGTCACCCGCAAGCTGACGGAGCGCTATGGAATCGCTGCGCCGCTCACGCCCTATCACGAGCACAACGCAGCCGAGGCGCGGCCAAAAATCCTGGCGCGGATTGCGCGCGGCGAGGCGGTGGCACTCGTGTCGGATGCCGGCACGCCGCTGATTTCGGACCCCGGCTACCGGCTGGTGAAGGAAGCGCAGGACGCAGGCCATCAAGTGACCGCCATTCCGGGCGCGTCGGCCGTGCTCGCCGCGTTGAATGTCGCGGGGCTGCCGACCGATCGATTCTTTTTCGAAGGCTTCCTGCCGCCCAAGCAAGTCGCGCGGCAAAAGCGCATCGCGGCGCTGGCGGCAATTCCGGCAACGCTCGTGCTGTTCGAGAGCGGCGGGCGGCTTGCGGCGTGCCTCGCCGATCTCGCAAGCACGCTTGGACCGCGCCCGGCGGCGGTCTGCCGCGAACTGACCAAGCTGCATGAGGAGATCCGCCGGGACGACCTGTCAAACTTGGCCCAGACCTACGCCAAGGGCGGCGAGACGCGCGGCGAAATCGTCATCGTGATCGCGCCGCCCGCCGACGATGACAGCCCGGCCGAGGATCTCGACGACATGTTGCGGCGCGCGCTGACGCGCGTTTCGGTCAAGGACGCGGTGGGCGAAGTCGCGCTCGCCACCGGACGGCCGCGGCGCGAGGTCTATCGGCGCGCGCTCGAACTGGCCGAAGCCGCCGGCAATACGGACGACGACGATGGCGCGCGGTAAATTGCCCAAGCCCTTATCGCCGAAGCCCGCGCCGCGCGCGCAAGCACAAAAGCGCGCGGCAAGCCCTGAAAGAATTGCCGCCTTCAGCCTCGGTCTTTCGGCGGAAAGCCGCGCCGCGGCCTGGTTGATCGCGCACGGCTACCGCATTCTGGCGCGACGCTGGAAATGCCCGCTCGGGGAAATCGATATCGTCGCCGCGCGCCGCTACACGTTGATTTTCGTCGAGGTGAAAGCGCGCGCCACGCTGGACGATGCTGCTGAAGCGGTGAGCGAGCGGCAAAAGCAGCGAATTGCCAGGGCGGCGGAAATCTGGCTTGCCGCCAATCCGATGCCGGCCATCCGCGAGATGCGGTTCGACGCGATATTGGTCGCGCCCGGCAAGTTGCCGCGGCATATCCAAAGCGCGTTCGAAAGCGCGTGACCCTTAAGCGCTCAGGCGCTCGAAGAATTGATCGACCTGCGCCCGGATGCGGCCGGCGACGTTGCCGAGATCGTCGGCCACCGTCTTTACCGCGCCGGCGCTTGAGCGTGTGTCATGCGTGGCGGCGCCGACCAGATTGACCTCGTCGGCGGTTTCGACCGTCCGTTTGGCCGCGATTTCCACGCTGCGGGCGATCTCGGCGGTCGCCGCGCCCTGCTCGGTCACCGCTGCTGCGATGGCGCCGCTGATGTCGCCGATTTCACGGATGATCGTCTCGATCGCCGTGATCGCCTCGATCGAACGATTCGTGGCGCGCTGCATGCCGGCAATCTGCTTCGCGATCTCTTCGGTGGCGCGGCTGGTCTGCCCGGCCAGCGCCTTGACCTCGCCGGCGACAACGGCAAAGCCGCGGCCGGCCTCGCCCGCGCGCGCGGCCTCGATGGTGGCGTTGAGCGCCAGCAGATTGGTCTGCTCGGCAATACCGGTAATGAGCTTGATGACATCGCCGATGCGCGCTGCTGCTTCATCGAGTTCCTTGACCGCGATGGTGGTTCGGCCGGCTTCGTTCACCGCCTTGGTCGCGATGGCGTTGGACTGCGCGACCTGGCGATCGATCTCATTGACCGACGCAGAGAGTTCATCGGCGGCGGAGGCAATGTCGCGCACATTGGACGAGGCTTCGGACGAGGCCTCCGTGGCGCGCGCGGTCTTGGCGGTAGCGTCGTCGGCAGCCCCGGCGAGCTGCGTGGAAGCATCGAGCATCTGGTCGGAAATTCGGCCAAGCTCGGCCAGGCTCGCTTCCACGTCGGCGGAAAAGCGCGATATTTCGCTCGACATCTGTTCCTGGCGTTGACTGCGCGTTTGAGCGTCCTCGACCACGGTGCGATTGAGCTCTTCATTGTGGCGCATCGCGCGTTGAAAGACTGCGATCGAGCGCGCCAGCGCCCCGATCTCGTCATGGCGTTCGCTGAACGGCACGGCAATGGCGGCGTCGCCGCCGGCAACCTGTTCGGTGACGCCGGTGATGGCGGCCAGCGGCTTGACCACGCTACGCCCGATCATCAGCGCGCCGGCGATCGCAAGCATGACGGCGACTGCGGCGAGCAGGGTCAAAAGCACCGCGGTCTTGTCGATAGCTTCATCGAGGACGCCGTAAATCCGTAGCGCACGACCGGAATAGTGCTGACCGAGCGTACCGAGGTCCTTGCTCAACGCCTCGCGCTCTTGCGCCAGATTGTTGGTGTTGGCCCATTCGCGCGCGGCCTGCGGTCCGGATGCAGTGGCAGTGCTCGTAAACTCGGGCACGAATTTCTTGAAATCGAAAATGCGCGCGGCGAATTGCCTGAAGGCGGTTGCATCGCTATTGCGGACGCTGCCTTCCCAAGCCGCCATCACGGCGTCGATCTGATCGCTCACCTCGCTCAAGGCCTCGGCGCGCTCAGCTGCGACAGCGCGGTCAGGCGCCAGAACGACGCCGCGCGTTTCCGCAATCAGGGCATAGATCAGCCCGTTGACGCGCTCGACATTCCGGCTGCCGGCATTGGCAGATTTGAATTCAT
>DATATS010000163.1:0-1518 GCA_036268675.1 Pseudolabrys sp. | reverse complement strand
GAGCGCGGCGAGATGCCGTTGCCGCCCTATATTGCTTCGCGCAGGCCGCCGGACGAGCAGGACAAGACCGATTACCAGACACTGTTCGCCCATGACGAGGGTTCGGTGGCGGCCCCCACCGCAGGGCTCCATTTCACGCCGGACCTGCTGGCGCGGCTCGCTTCGCGTGGCGTCGCGCTCCATAAAGTCACGCTGCATGTGGGTGCGGGCACGTTCCTGCCGGTCAAATCGGACGACACCGAAGGTCACCGGATGCACGCCGAATTCGGCAGCGTTTCGGGCGAGGTGGCGGAGGCGCTCAACGGCGCGCGCGCCAAAAGCGGTCGGATCGTGGCCGCCGGTTCGACTGCGCTGCGGCTGCTGGAAAGTGCGGCCGATGCCGATGGACGCCTCAAAGCCTTTGCCGGCGAGACGTCGATTTTCATCACGCCGGGTTATAAATTCCGCGCCGTCGATCTGATGCTGACCAATTTCCACCTGCCGCGCTCGACGCTGTTCATGCTGGTGTCGGCCTTCAGCGGGCTCGACACCATGCAGCGCGCCTATGCGCACGCGATTGCGCGCGGCTATCGCTTCTATTCCTACGGCGATGCGTGTTTGTTGTATCCGCCGGTGTGACGTGTCCCCGGGCGCAGCGCAGCACGAAGTGTTGCGCTGCAGACCCGGGACCTTCGCGACCTCGGAGTCCGTAACGGTCCCGGCTCTGCGGTGCACCGCTTCGCGCTGCACCGCGTCCGGGACACGAGTCAGCACTGTTTGCTATGAAAAGGTAATGCCAGAACGATTTTCCTTCACCCTGCTGAAAACCGACGGGCCGGCGCGCCGCGGCGAGATCGTCACGCCGCATGGCTGCGTGCAGACGCCGGCTTTCATGCCGGTCGGTACGCAAGGGACGGTGAAGGGACTCGAACCGGAAGCCGTGCGCGCGACCGGCGCCGAGATCGTGCTCGGCAATACCTATCACCTGATGCTGCGCCCCGGCGCCGACCGCATCGCGGCGCTTGGCGGCCTGCACACATTCATGAATTGGCCGCGACCCATCTTGACCGATTCCGGCGGCTTCCAGGTCATGTCGCTGTCCGATCTGCGCAAGATCGATGAGGCCGGCGTCACATTCCGATCGCATCTCGACGGCGCTATGATCGCGCTCACGCCCGAGCGCGCCATCGAAATCCAGGCGCTGCTGGGCGCCGATATTTCCATGCAGCTCGACGAGTGTCTGCGGCTGCCGGCGTCACGCGACGAAATCGCGCGCGCGATGGAGTTGTCACTGCGCTGGGGCGAACGTTCAAAGCGCGCGTTCGGGGCGCGCGCGCGCGACGGCTACGCGCTGTTCGGCATCGTACAAGGGGGCGACGATATCGCGTTGCGCTCACGGAGCGCCAAGGCGCTGGTCGATATCGGCTTCGATGGTTACGCCATCGGTGGGTTGGCGGTGGGCGAGCCGCAGGACGTGATGCTTAAGACTGTCGAGGAAACCGCGCCGGCGCTGCCGGGCACGCGTCCGCGTTATCTGAT
>DATATS010000162.1:0-3319 GCA_036268675.1 Pseudolabrys sp. | reverse complement strand
GGCGATTTCAGATTGAGCACCTGCTTGCCCTTGCGGGTGGTGCCAAGCACGTCGTCTTCCTTGACCACGAAGCCGTTGCCGGCGCGGCTCGCCACCAGAAATTTGCGTCCGCCCTGATAGGGCATGGCCGCCACCACATCGGCATCCTGTTCAAGATCGAAATAAAGCCGCACCGGCTCGCCGTGCCCGCGCCCACCGGGCACTTTGGAGGCTTCCAGCGTGTAGAACTTGCCGTTGCTGCCGAAGATCAGGATTTTCGCCGTCGTTTCGGTCGGGAAGGCAAATTTCAATTCGTCTCCCGTTTTGAAGGCGACGCCCTTGAGATCCCCGACGTGACCGCGCAACGCGCGGATCCAGCCCTTGTCCGACACGACGACTGTGATCGGCTCGCGCACCACCATGGCTTCTTCGATCGCGGCCTCATCGTGCTGCGGCGCTTCGCCGAATGTCGTGCGGCGCTTGCCGAGAGCGGTCTTGGGACCGAACGCCTCTCTCGTCTCCTTGATCTGACCGGCGATGGTTTTCCATTGCTGCTGGGGCGAGCCGATCAGCGATTTGAGCTTGGTGCGCTCCTCGCGCAGCGCCTTGTCCTCGCCGCGAATCTGCATTTCCTCGAGCCGGCGCAAGTTACGCAGCCGCATATTGAGGATGGCGTCCGCCTGCACGTCGGTAAGCCTGAAGGTCTTCATCAGGACGGGCTTGGGCTCGTCCTCCTTGCGGATGATTTTGATGACCTTGTCGAGATTCAAATAGGCGACGAGGAAGCCGCCGAGCACTTCGAGCCGATGTTCGATCTCGGCCAGACGATGTTTGGAACGGCGCAACAACACGTCGCGGCGGTGATCGAGCCATTCGCGTAACGCTTCCGAAAGGCCGAGGACCTGCGGGAGGCGGCCCTTCACCAGCACATTCATGTTGAGCGGCACGCGCGCCTCAAGCTCGGTCAGCTTGAACAGCGATTCCATCAGAAGCTCGGCGTCGACGCTGCGCGAACGGGGCTCGATCACAAGCCGAACATCCTCCGCCGATTCATCGCGCACGTCGTTGACCAGCGGCAGCTTCTTGTCGTTGATCAGCTCGGCGAGCTTCTCGACGAGGCGCGATTTCTGCACCAGCCACGGAATTTCGGTGATGACGACCACATACGTGCCGCGGCCGGTGTCTTCCTGCTTCCAGCGCGCGCGCACGCGGAAGGAGCCGCGGCCGGTCGTGTAGGCCTCGCCGATTGCAGCCTCGGAATCCACGATCACGCCGCCGGTCGGAAAATCCGGTCCCTTGACGTATTTGAGCAGCGTGCGGCTGCGCGCCTTCGGGTTGGTGATGAGAAACAGCGCCGCGTCGCATAGTTCGGCTGCGTTGTGCGGCGGGATCGAGGTCGCCATGCCGACGGCGATGCCTTGCGATCCGTTGGCCAGCAGATTGGGGAAAGCCGCCGGCAGCACCACCGGCTCTTCACCGGTGCCGTCGTAGCTTGGGCGGAAATCGACCGCGTCTTCGTCGATGCCGTCGATCAGCAGGCGCGCGACTTCCGTGAGCCGCGCCTCGGTGTAGCGCATGGCGGCCGCGTTATCGCCGTCGATATTGCCGAAATTGCCCTGCCCGTCGACCAGCGGATAACGCTGCGCGAAATCCTGCGCGAGGCGCACCAGCGCGTCGTAGATCGCCTGGTCGCCATGGGGGTGGAAATTGCCCATCACGTCGCCGACCACCTTGGCCGACTTCTTGAATGTCGAATTCGGGTCGAGCCGCAACAGACGCATGCCGTAGAGGATGCGCCGGTGCACCGGCTTGAGGCCGTCGCGCGCGTCGGGCAGCGCGCGGTTCATGATGGTGGAGAGCGCGTAGGCGAGATAGCGCTCTTCCAGCGCCTCGCGCAGCGCGACGTCCTCGACCGAGCCTTTATCGGGGGGAATCAGTCTCTTATTCATGGCCGAATAGCTAACGCCTCAGTCCGGCGCGAACAAGGGACGCAAAGCCCCGGAACCGGCGTTTGTTCAGGCGACGCTCGGCAGCGCGCGCTCCAACGCCGCGATGAAATGCGCGCGCTCGTCGGTGAGCGTCAGCCCGCGCGGCTCCAGCACGTAGCGCGACATGAAAAATCCGGTGAGCGCAAAGCCGTCGGCAAGATCGCGTCCGGAGGGCACGCTATCCCCCTCGCGCAGGAACGCCGGCAGGCGCAGCATCTTGTCCGCCCACGGCTCGCCCGCGTCGCGCGATACCGCCCGCCCGGACTTGGGCGAGACATAAATGAGGTCGCCGGATGTGCCGGTGGCCGCGCATTGCGAAAGGTCGAGCCCGAAACCAAGCTCGGACAGAAGCTGCAACTCGAACCGCGCCACCATCGGGGCCGCGGCAGGCGCTTCGTCAAGCCGGTCGAGGATTTGCTCGAACGCGACATAAAGATCGCCATGCGGATCGCGTTCGGGCAGCAGCCGCATCAGCGCGGCCAGATGGCTGACGCCGTAGATCGCATGCGGCGCGTTGAAGAAACTCGACGCCCGCAGGTTCATGGCCTCGACCGTGTAATTGCCGAGATGCTCGTCGAGCCGCGCGCGCCAACTCGCGCTCACGCCATTGCCGACTTGCAAAACAGGTTTCATGCGCGAGCCGAAGCCACCGCGCACCAGACCGAGATGGCGGCCATGCTCGCGCGTCATCAGTTCGAGGATGGCATTCGCCTCCCCGTGCCGTCTGACGCCGATCACGATACCTTCATCGGTCCATTGCATGCCGATCATCCATACGCGCCGAATCAGAGAAAATCACGGCGGCCGGAGATTACTCCTTCGGAAACTCCAGCCCCATGGCCCGGTAGCGCTCAGGGTCTTCGCCCCAGCCCTCGCGCACTTTCACGAACAAAAACAGATGGACCTTGGCTTCGACGATCTGCGCGATCTCCTTGCGCGCGGCCTCCCCGATCGCCTTGATCGCGCGCCCGCCTTTGCCGAGCGCGATCTTGCGCTGGCTTTCCCGCTCGACATAAATGGTCTGCTCGATGCGGATATCGCCCTTGCGCAATTCCTTCCAGACTTCGGTTTCGACGGTGGCGTGATAGGGCAATTCCTGATGCAACTGCTCGAATAGTTTTTCACGCGTGATTTCCGCCGCCAGTTGACGCATCGGCGCGTCCGACATCTGGTCGGCCGGGTAGAGCCATGGCCCCGGCGGCATACGCTGCGCGAGCCAGCCTTTAAGATCGGCAACGCCGTCGCCGGTCAGCGCCGACACCATGAAGGTTGCTTCGAAAGCGGCTTTGCCATTGGCGGCCTGCGCCAGCGTCAAAAGCTTTTCCTTCGCCACCACGTCCACTTTGTTGAGG
>DATATS010000161.1:0-2145 GCA_036268675.1 Pseudolabrys sp. | reverse complement strand
CCAAGCTTGAAACGATAGATCGTCGGCTGCATTTCGCCTTGCATTGAAGCGGGCACCGGCATCCTCCCCGATTGATCGCTGCGTTGCAGGATGACTAGCAGCTATCGCCCATCGCAATCCAGCGCGACACGATCATTTCGGCGAGATCAGCCTGAGCAACGAACCCGCGAAAGCGAACAGCGCGCAAGCCAGCAGGACATATTGCAGAATCATAACCCCCTGCCGTGGCGTTTCGGTCGCCATGGCCATGTCATAGATCAGCCAGACGGAAACCGCCGCGCCGGTGAGCGCCGTGCGGCCGGCGTTGCCGGACCCGTTTGCGCTCCTTGCGCTCGAGGCTTTGAGCCTGGGCGATTTGCCGCTTCGATTTTCGCTCATGCAATCCACTCCGGCGAACCCGGCGATGATCATGAGTGTGGTCGAAGACCGCGATGGTTCAATTGCCGCGAGGGCGCAACGAAAAAAGGTCATGCCCGGGCTTTACGCCCGAGCATGACGGTCGCCATTTCAAGCTGCGAGCCGGCTGATCAAAGCCGTCCGAGCAGCACCAGGATCAAGAGAATGACCAGGATCGTGCCGAGCCCACCGACCGGGTAATAACCCCAGCCCGCGCTGTAGGGCCACGTCGGCAACGCGCCCAGCAAAAGAACGATGATGACAATAAACAGTATCAGCCGCATTGCCGCCTCCTCAGCCAACCCCCGAGTTCCAACTCGTAAGTTCCGAGGTGGTTCCCTGCGACCGGACGGTGCAGATGCGAGCTAGTTGCCGAGTTTTTTCAGAACCGCGTCGAGCTGATCGAGATCGCGGTACTTGATATGCAGCGTGCCGCCCTGCCCGCTATGATCGATCGAGACCTTCAAGCCGAGCGCATCCGATAAGCTCCGCTCCAACATCGTGATGTCCGCGGATTTTGCCTTGCCGGTTTTGCCGGCGTGCGTCTTGCCCTTGTTCGCGCCCCTGCCGGCGCCGCGCGCCAGCGCCTCGACTTCACGCACATTCAAGCCGCGCTCGACGATGTCTTTCGCAAGCTTCTCCGCATCGGCCTGACCGACCAGCATGCGGGCGTGGCCGGCGGACAATTTGCCCTGCAGCAGATAGCCCTTCACGGCCTCGGGCAGTTTGAGCAGGCGCAACGTGTTGGCGACATGCGAGCGGCTCTTACCGACGAATTGCGCGACATCGTCCTGGCTGTGGTTGAATTCGTCGATCAGCGCCTGATAGCCGGCCGCCTCCTCGATCGGATTGAGGTCCGCGCGCTGGACATTTTCGATGATGGCAAATTCAAGCGCCTGCGCGTCGTTGGCTTCCACCACCACGACCGGCACGTCGTGCAGACCGGCGCGCTGACCCGCGCGCCAACGCCGCTCGCCGGCGATGATCTCGAACGTGTCGCTGGCGCCGCGCAACGGCCGCACCACGATCGGCTGGATGATGCCGCGTTCGCGGATCGAAGCGGTGAGATCGTTCAGCTCGGCCTCGCTGAAGGTGCGGCGCGGGTTGCGCGGATTGGGCCGAAGATTTTCGATCGCCGCGCGCCGCGGTTTGCGGCCGGCATCGCCCGTCGATACGTCTTCGCTCACGTCGCCGATCAGCGACGCCAGGCCGCGTCCCAATCGCGAATGATCCGCCATCGCCGCCACTCCCGAACTTCTCGCCACGCTTCCCTCTTGAATTTCGATTCGCAGATTTTGTTTTTGTCATTCGCGGGCTTGGCGCGGGCGTGGCCCGCGCATCCCGCTTAGGTTGGCAACACGGTTGCGTCCCTTATCGAGATGGCCGCATGGTGGCTAACTCGCCTTTAATTCCTTTTCGCGCTGGATGATCTCGGTCGCGAGCCGCAGGTAAGCTTCGCTGCCGACGCATTTGAGATCGTAAACCAGCACCGGCTTGCCATAGGACGGCGCTTCCGAGATGCGCACGTTGCGCGGGATCACCGTGTCGTAAACCTTGCGGCCCATGAACTGGCGCACGTCGGCGACGACCTGATTGGAGAGATTATTACGCGCGTCGTACATCGTGAGCACGACGCCGTGGATCGAGAGTTTCGGATTGAGATTGGTTTTCACCGACTCGACGGTCTTCAGCAGTTGCGACAATCCTTCGAGCGCGAAGAATTCGCATTGCAGCGGAACGAGAATTGAA
>DATATS010000160.1:0-6426 GCA_036268675.1 Pseudolabrys sp. | reverse complement strand
GCGTTGTGCCTGGCGACACGGCTCGCGCGCACCGCCGAAATTGGAATGATCGCGGATGCCTGCGGCTTCGATGCGTTTTTCATCGACATGGAACACTCGACGATCACGCTCGAGGCGGCGGCGCAAATCTGCACGGCGGCGCTGCCGGTCGGCATCACGCCCATGGCCCGCATCGCCGGGCACAATTTCGAGGACGCCACGCGGCTGCTCGAGGCCGGAGCGCTCGGCATCGTCTGCCCGCATGTGGACGACGCCGAACAGGCGACGCGCTTCGCCACCGCCTGCCGCTTTCCCCCGCTCGGCACGCGCTCGGTCGCGGGGCCTGCCGCCTTGCAGGGCTATCGGGCGACATCGCTGGCCGAGGTGAACGCGCAAGGCAATGCCGCTACCACGCTCATTCCGATGCTGGAGACGCCGCAAGCCATCGCCAATGCCGACGCGATCGCCGCCGTGCCGGGCATCGACGTGCTGCTGATCGGCTCCAACGATCTGTGCACCGCGATGGGAATTCCCGGCGAGATGAAACATCCCAAATTGCAGGCGGCCTATGAGAACGTGGCCCGCGCCTGCAAGGCGCACAATAAAGTGCTCGGCGTCGGCGGCATTCGCGGCGATGTCGCGCAAGTGGCGGAGCTTGTAAAACTGGGAGCCCGCTTTGTGATCGCGGCCTCCGACGTGCAATATCTGATGCGGGCCGCGCGCGACGAAGTCGCGGCGCTGCGCAAGGCGACGGCGGCATAATCCAGGAGCGAAGTCCCATGAAGCTCAAGCTGCATCACATCAACTTCGCCACCACTGACGTGCCGGCGATGGACAAATTCTACCGCGACGTTCTCGACATGCAGACCATTCCCAACATGGGCGCGAACCGCGTCAAGGATCAGGGCTACCCCGGCGACGTCGCCTTCATCACCGACGGCGCGTTGCAGATGCACATCGCCGAGAAGGACATGGGAATCGGATTCCGCACCGGTCAGGTGGTCAATCCGGTGCAACGCGGACACATCGCCTTTCGCACCGACGATCTCGCGGCTTGCAAGAAACGCCTCGACGACAAAGGCATCAAATATTCCGACTTTGGCGACTGGGCGATGACCGGCTGGAAGCAGATTTTCTTCTACGATCCCGACGGCAATGTCGTCGAGGTGCATGAGGCGCCGAAGGACGCGCCGTAGCGCTGTGCAATCCGGCGTCCGGCCAAGGCGCGCGATTCAAACGCCTCTCCAGCGCAGGAAATAGTGCGCCAGGACGCAGACGATTCAAGAGTAGCGTAGCTCGGCCGCGGCAATTGTATTTTCAAGCAGCATGGTGACGGTCATCGGGCCGACGCCGCCGGGAACGGGCGTAATATACGAAGCCTTACACCTCACCTCGTCAAACTCTACGTCGCCGACAAGCCGGCCGCTTGGGAGGCGATTGATTCCGACGTCAATGACGACGGCTCCGCTCCTCACCATTCGCGCCGTGATGAGACCTGGAACGCCGGCCGCCACCACAAGAATGTCGGCCAGGATCGTATATTGGGCCAGGTCTCGCGTTTTTGCGTGGCAGATTGCGACGGTCGCCTCTCGGCGCAGCATCATCATGGCCATCGGCTTGCCGACAATATTGCTCGCCCCCACGATCGTGACGTTTTTTCCTTCAACCACAATATTTGCCGAATCGAGCAGTTTCATTACGCCGTATGGCGTGCAAGGCGGGAAGACGGTATCGCCGATGACCAACCCGCCGACATTGTAGAGGTGAAAGCCATCGACATCCTTATCGATGGCGATCGTGCGCAGTATTGTTTGTATTTCGAGCTGCGGAGGCAAAGGTAATTGAACGAGGATTCCGTGCGTCGCTGGATCCCGATTGAGACGTTCGATCTGATCGATAATCTTTCCTGTCTCAACATCGGACGGGAATTCGTGCAGAGCCGACAACATTCCGACCTCCCTGCAGGCCTGCACCTTGCGCCTTACATAGATGCGCGAAGCGGGGTTGTCCCCAACGAGAATAACCGCAAGGCCCGGCCTCACACCGTGGGCGTTTGCGAGCGCATCGACCCGCATTTTCGCCGTCGCGCGGATTTGACGAGAAATTGCTATTCCATCGAGCAGCACGGCGGACATGAATTAACTTCTTCTGCTTTAGCGAATAAGCCCACGCATAGCGGGCGGTAGCGAAGTTTTACTCATACGGCAATCGCCGGTGCTTTCGTCACAGCGTTTGCGGCCAAGGGATCCTGCTACGGCGCATTCCTGCGCCCTTCACCCGGGCCCCATTGCCAGAAGTCGCGGCCTTCCTCGCGCATGAACTTCGCCAGCACCATCATGTGTACTTCGCTCGCGCCGTCGACTAGCCGCGCCGCGCGCGCCGCGCGGTAGATCCATTCGACCGGCGTGTCCTTGGAAAATCCGCGCGCGCCCTGCAACTGGATCGCGACGTCCGCCGCCTTGTGCAACGTGTCGGCGACCTGCACCTTGGCCATGGAAACTTCCTTGCGCGCGCGACCGCCCTGATCGAGCATCCAGGCCGCGTGCATGGTGAGCAGCCGGCCGATCTGGATTTGCTGCGCGACCTCGCCCAGCTTGATCTGCACGCTTTCGCGGTCGCCCAGTTTGACGCCGAAGCCTTCGCGCTCGTTGACGTAGGCCTGCGCGATTTCGAGACAGCGCTTGGCCCAACCGGTCCAGCGCATGCAATGCGTGAGGCGCGCGGGGCCGAGCCTGATCTGACACAGCTTGAGGCCGTCGCCCTCGCCCATCAGCACGTTTTCCACCGGCACTTCGAGGCCGTCGAATTCCAGTTCGCAATGGCCGCCGTGTTCTTCCGGGCCCATGATCTCGATGCGCCGCTTGATGCGCCAGCCCGGCTGATCCTTGTGAAAGAGAAACGCGGTGAGCCCGCGCCGCTTGTCGTCCGACGTGCGCGCCAGCAGAATGAAATGCGCCGCGCCATCGGCGCCGGTGATGAACCATTTGCGCCCGCTGATGACGTATTTATTGCCGTGCTTCTCGGCCTTGGTGCGGATCATCGAGGGATCGGAGCCGCCGCCCGGCGCGGGCTCCGTCATCGCGAAGGACGAGCGCACCTTGCCCTCGACGAGGGGCTTGAGCCATTTGTCCTTTTGCGCCGGCGTGCCGACGAGCCGCAGCACATTCATGTTGCCGTCGTCGGGCGCCATGCAGTTGATCGCAAGCGGACCGAAGAGCGAACGCGCGGCTTCCTCGTAGATCGCGGCCCAGGCGACGATGGGCAATTCCATG
The DNA here is from genome assembly GCA_036268675.1 of Pseudolabrys sp. GTDB lineage: Bacteria > Pseudomonadota > Alphaproteobacteria > Rhizobiales > Xanthobacteraceae > Pseudolabrys. The sequence goes on along the minus strand of DATATS010000160.1, from coordinate 3,175 downwards.
CCGCCGTATTCCTTCGGCGATTGCGGCGCCCACAGGCCGGCCTTTTTCGCCTTCTCGCGCACGGGCTTGAGACGCTCTTCCGGGATGTTCTCGTGCTCGGAGAAATTGGCCGGATCGGATTCGAGCGGCAGCACCTCCTTCTCGATGAAGGCGCGCGTGCGCAGGCGGAGGTCTTCGATGTCCGGGGGGAGTGTGAAGTCCATTGGGCTACTGCTTAACGCTGACGTATTTGGCCAAGTTCATTCCTTTGCGGATTTCGGTCGCGTAAGACTCATCTACGCCAGCGCGAACTGCAATCTCCTTTAAAGACGCTCCTGAAAGCTGCTCAGCAAATTTGATTCCAAACAAATGGATAGATACTACCTTCTCTCCGTCCGTGGCACCGAAATACATCTGCTTTAGTTCATTGACCAAGTGATCGATTGCCATGAGAACTCTCCATTCAGCCCTTGATCTGCACGACCTGGCCGCCGTCAACGACGATTGTTGCGCCGGTGATGTAAGCGCCCGCGTCTGAGGCGAGCAACAAAAGCGCGCCGTCGAGATCGCCTTCGTTGCCGAAACGGCCCATCGGGATTTCGCGCTTGATTTCGGTGCCCCTCTCGCTCAGCAGATAGTCGTCGTTGATCTCGGTGACGAACCAGCCCGGCGCAATCGCATTGACGCGCACGCCCTTGAAGGCGAGTTCAACGGCAAGCGCCTTGGTCACCTGCACGACGCCCGCCTTGGCGGTTGCATAGGCGGCGCCGCCCTTCGCGACCATCAGGCCGAGCACCGAGGCGATGTTGACGATCGAGCCCTTGACCTTCGCCGCGAGCATGCGGCGCGCGGCTTCCTGCGCGTTATAGAACACCGCGTCGAGATTGACGCTGAGCACCTTGCGCCATTCTTCCGGCGTCATTTCGACGGCGCGGCCGCCATGCGCGATGCCGGCATTGTTGACCAGAATAGTGACGAGACCGAAGGCTTTTTCGGCGGCGTCGAAGGCTCTGGTCATTGCGGCGCGGTCGGTGACATCGGCTTCGATAGCCGTGGCCTCGCCGCCCTTGGCTTCGATCTCTTTTTTGAGCGCCTCAAGCCGATCGCCGCGCCGCGCCACCAGCGCGACGGCGGCGCCGTTGTCGGCAAGCGCCTTGGCAAATTGCGTGCCCAGCCCGCTGGACGCGCCGGTCACCAGCGCCACGCGGCCCTTCAGGCTGAACATGTCGGCAGCTTTCATCGGACGCGCCTCCCTAACGCCCATAAAGCGCATGCGGCAGGGCGGTCGCAAGCCCCGGCACGAACCACAATACGATGAGCGCGAAAAGCTGGATCAGCACGAAGGGGATGATGCCGACGTAAATGTGCCGCGTGGTGATCTGCGGCGGCGCCACCCCGCGCAGGTAAAACAGCGTCGGCCCGAGCGGCGGATGCATGTAGGAGGTCTGCAGATTGACCGCGATCATGATGCCGAGCCAGACCGGGTCGATGCCGGGCATTTTCAAGAGCGTGGGCGCCACGATCGGCACCACCACGAAGACGATCTCGAAAGCGTCCATCACGAAGCCCAGCAGAAAGACGGCGAGCATCACCGCCAGCACCGCGCCATCGGCGCCGCCGGGCAAGTTTGCAAGCGCGCGATGGATCAGGTCGTCGCCGCCGAGCGCGCGAAACACCAGGCTGAACAATGTCGCGCCGATCAGGATGAGGAAAATCATGGCGGTGATCTGCGTGGTTTTTTCCACCACCGGCAGCATGACGGTGCGCAGCGCAGATTTACGCGCAGCTAAAAGCATCGCGCCGACCGCGCCGACGGAGGCGGCTTCGGTCGGCGTGGCCACGCCGTAGAGAATCGAGCCGAGCACGGCGGCGATCAGGAGAATTGGCGCGACCAGCGCTTCGATCAGCCCGCCGGTTGCGCGCGTGCCATTTGCGGCAATTGCCGGACAGCGTTCGGGCCTCAGGATCGCGATTGCGATCAGATAAGCGAGATATAACCCGACCAGCAGCAGGCCGGGCATGATCGCGCCGGCGAAGAGATCGCTCACCGAAATCACGTTGGGCGCGAAAGTGCCTTGCGCCAGTTGCGCCGACTGGTAGGCGTTGTTGAGCTGATCCCCGAGTACCACCAGCACAGTCGAGGGCGGAATGATCTGCGCCAGCGTCGCCGACGCCGCCACCGTGCCGGCGGCGAGCCGCGGATCGTAGCCGTGCCGCAGCATGGCGGGCAGCATGATAAGGCCCATGGTCACCGCGGTCGCGCCGACAATGCCGGTCGAGGCCGCGAGCAGCGCGCCGACCATCACCACGGAATATCCGAGACCGCCGCGCAACGTGCCGAACAGACGGCCCATGCGTTCGAGCAGATCCTCGGCGATGCGCGACTGCTCCAGCATTACGCCCATGAAGATAAAGAGCGGGATCGCCAGCAGCACCGTGTTGGTCATCACGCCGTAAATGCGGTCGGGCAGCGCGCCCAGGATGGAGAAGTTCATGGCGCCGAGGATGTGTCCGATGATCGCGAAAGCGAGCGACACGCCGGCCAGCGTCAGCGCCACGGGGTAGCCGGCCATCAGCGCCGCGATAACGGCGGCGACCATGACGATCGCAAGGAGTTCGGAAAGCGGCATCAGCGATGCTCCGACATGGCGTTCAACGCACGAATTGCCTGCGCGAAGCCCTGCAGCGCCATCAACAACGCAAACGCCGGAATGAAGCTCTTGAGCACGAACACCAGCGGCAGGCCGCTGGTTTCCTGCGAGCGCTCGAGGATCGCCCAGGAGCGCGCCGCGTATGGCAGCGACAGCCACAGCAGCACGGCGGCAAACGGCAGCAACAGCAAAAGCGCGCCGATCAAATCGACGATTGCCTTGCTGCGCGCGCTCGCTTGCGTATAGAACACATCGAGGCGCACATGGCCGCCGCTGCGCAAGGTCCAGGCCGAGGCCAGCAGGAACAGCGCGGCATTGGCATAGACCACCGTCTCGGTGAGCCAGATCGAGCCGAAGCCGAAGACATAACGCGCCACAACAAGCGCGAATTGCAGCAGCACGATCGCGAGCGCCAGCCACGCCGCCGCGCGGCCGATGGCCGTGGTCAGGCGGTCGATGCGGTCGGCCAATGCGGTCATGCGGCGCATGGAACGATGATGGCACAACCGCCCGTCTTTTGCTTATAGTATGGCCATGGCACACGA
>DATATS010000159.1:0-2516 GCA_036268675.1 Pseudolabrys sp. | reverse complement strand
GTAACGCTCGACTTCGGCAAGACGCCGTCTTTGTGTCCGGCCTTCGGCTTGCGGCTGATTAAAGGCGTCAAGAACGGGCCTTCGCCCGATTGGCTGCAAAAACGGCTCACGGCGATTGGGCTGCGCCCGATCAACGCGCTGGTCGACATCACCAACTTCATCACCTTCGACCGTGGCCGCCCGCTGCATGTGTTCGACGCCAAGAAAGTGCACGGCAATCTCACCGTGCGCCGCGCCAAAAACAGCGAGACGCTGCTGGCGCTCGACGGCAAGACCTACACGCTCGACGAGGCGATGTGCGTCATTGCCGACGACAAGGGCGTCGAATCGCTTTCCGGTATCATGGGCGGAGAGGCGTCGGGCTGCGACGAGGCGACCACCGATGTGCTGATCGAGTCGGCGCTGTGGGACGAACTCAACGTTGCGCAGACCGGGCGCAAGCTCGGCATCAATTCCGACGCGCGCTATCGTTTCGAGCGCGGCGTCGATCCGGCTTTCATGCTGCCGGGGCTGGAACTCGCGACGCAAATGGCGATCGAGCTTTGCGGCGGCGAGCCGTCCGAGATCGTGGTCGCCGGCGACCCGACGCCAAAGGAAAAGGTCATCGATTTTCCCTTGAGCGAATTGCCGCGGCTTGCCGGCCTGAAGCTGGCGCTCCCCGACGTTCGCCGCGTGCTGGAAAAGCTCGGCTTTTTCGCCGTCGGCCAGGGCGAGCGTGTGAAGGTGGCGGTGCCGTCATGGCGACCGGATGTGCACGGCCGCGCCGACATCGTGGAGGAATTGGTGCGCATCGTCGGCGTCGATCGCGTGCCGTCGACGCCGTTCCCGCGTGGCGAGCATGCGCGCAAGCCTGTGCTGACCGCGATCCAGAATCGCACCCGCAAGGCCAAGCGCGCGCTGGCCGCGCGCGGCCTGATCGAAGCGGTGACCTGGTCGTTCGTCTCGAAACGAGAGGCCGAATTGTTCGGCGGCGGCAAGCCTGAGCTGGCGCTGGCCAATCCGATCGCAGCCGAATTGTCCGACATGCGCCCGAGCCTCATCCCCGGCCTCGTGATGGCGGCACAGAAAAATGCCGACCGTGGCTATCCCGATGTGGCGCTCTTCGAAGTCGGGCAAATTTTCAAAGGCGACCAGCCGCAGGATCAATTCACCTCAGCCTGCGGTGTGCGCCGCGCGCTCGCCAAGGCGAGCGGCATCGGCCGGCAATGGTCGAACAAGGCCGAGACGGTTGACGCCTTCGACGCCAAGGCCGACGCCTTTGCCGTGCTGGCTGCCGCCGGCGCGCCGATGCAGGCGCTGCAGGTCGTACCTGGCGGGCCGGCGTGGTTTCACCCGGGACGCTCGGGCACCATTCAGATCGGCCCGCAAAATATCCTTGGCGCTTTCGGCGAACTGCACCCGCGCAGCATCGCCGCGCTCAAGGCGGAAGGCCCGCTGGTCGGCTTCGAAGTGACGCTGGAGACGATTCCTGAGCCAAAGGCCAAGCCGACGCGGGCCAAGGCGCAACTCGAGCTGTCGCCGTTTCAGCCGGTGACGCGCGATTTCGCTTTCGTGGTGGACGCAGCCGTCAAGGCCGCCGACATCGTGCGCGCGGCGCAGAATGCCGACAAGAAGGTGATCGCCAATGTCACTGTGTTCGACGTCTATGAAGGCAAGGGCATCGACGCCGGCAAGAAATCGATCGCGATTGCCGTCACCATGCAGCCGCGCGAAAAAACCATGACCGATGCCGAAATCGATTCGCTGGCTGGCAAGATCGTCGCCGAGGTGACAAAACGCACCGGCGGCGTGTTGAGAGGCTAAGGCGGTCACTATTCACTCAGATGTCATCGTCCGCGAAGGCGGACGATCCAGCACTCTCGTCATTCGCGATAGGGGCGAACAAGCAGTGCTGGGTCCCCGCCTTCGCGGGGACGACGGCTCAGGGCTAAACCGCCAGCAAATCCGCGAAAGCAAACCCGTCGCGTTCGACCGTCTCGCCGACCGCGACCGGAATTTTCCGCGTGAGCATCGGACCGGCCGACACGAAAGAATGAAACTCGCCATTCTCGCCGCAATGGTCGGTGCCGCCGGGCAGCGTATCAAGCAATGTAGCGTCGAAACGCCGCCCCGCGAATGATGCCGGCAATATCTTCAAATCGACAACAGCGAGATGCGCCTCGACGCCGGATGCGATCATGTCGCGCGCCAGCCCGGGCGTCGGCATTCCCCACAATGGAAAAACCGGCATGATGCCGCTGCCGGCAAGCTGCTTTTCGCGATAGGCGCGCACGTCCTCCAGAAAAAGATCGCCGAAAATCATGTGCGTGACGCCGCGCGCTTTGGCGTCGCCGATGGCCTTCGCCATTTCCCGCTCATAGATCTCGTTCGAGCAGGGATAGGGAATGCGAACGATGACGGCCGGCAGGCCGGCGGCGTCGAGCTGCGCGTGCAGCAATTCCTCACGCACGCCGTGCATGCTGACGCGCGCGAACGAGTCCGTGACCGTGGTGAGCGCGCCGACGATGTCGAATTCG
>DATATS010000158.1:0-7814 GCA_036268675.1 Pseudolabrys sp. | reverse complement strand
TTACGTTCGGCCATCACTACCTCCTATAGGCTCCGATCAAGCGGACAGACAATATATGGACTAGGACGCCAGATGTCGAGAACTTTATAGGAACACCTTTATGAGATATTGTTCCTCCATCACTCCGCTTCGAGCGCTGTCGTGGGAATGCGTGTTTTCGGCCCACGCAGCCGCACCCAAATTTGCGCGGCCACCAGGAGGAAGCAGGCGGCAAGGAAGACCGCGCTGATCGGCCGCTCGATGAAGGTCTTCATGTCGCCATGCGCGATCACCAGCGCGCGGCGGAAATTCTCCTCGAAGCGCGGACCGAGCACGAAGCCCAGAAGGATTGGGGCCGGCTCGAAGCGCAGCATCAGCAGCAGGTAGCCGAACAGGCCGAAGAAAAGCGTCGTCCCGACATCGAACAGGCTGTTATTGGCGGCGTAGACGCCGACGCAGATAAAGAACAAGGCGCTGGGGAAGAGGAACCGATAGGGCACCATCAGCAGCTTCACCCAAAGGCCGATCAGCGGCACGTTGAGCACGATGAGCATCAGATTGCCGATCCAGAAGCTGGCGATCAGCCCCCAGAAAATATCGGGATGCTCGACGATGAGGCGCGGGCCCGGCGTGATCCCGTGGATGATCAGCGCGCCCAATAGCAGCGCCATCACCGCGTCGCCGGGAATGCCGAGGCTCATGGTCGGGATGAAGTCGCCCTGCACCGACGAATGTGTCGCGGCCTCGGGGCTGGCAACGCCCTCGATCATGCCGGCGCCGAATTTCTCGGGAGTTCGGGAGACTTTCTTTTCAGCGGCGTAGGCGATGAACGAGGCGATGGTCGGGCCGGTGCCGGGGATAAGCGCGCACAGACTGCCGACCAGCGTGCCGCGGAACATCGCTGGAACCGCGCGCCGCAATTCCGCGCGCGAAGGCCGCAGGTCGCGCACGCGCACCTTGGAATAGGTGGTGTTGATGTCGGAATACCGGTTGATGCTCTTTATGAATTCGGCGATGCCGAAGACGCCGAGCGCCAGCGCGACGATCTCGATGTGGTCATAGAGTTTGGCAAAGCCGAAGGTGAAGCGTGGCGTTCCGGTTTCGAGGTCGCTGCCAACGATGCCGAGAAGCAATCCGACGATCGTCATGGCGACGCCCTTGAGCGGCGAGCCGCGCGCCAGCGTCGAGCCGGCGAGCAGGCCGAGCAGCATGAGCGAGCAGACCTCCCATGGGCCGAAATGCAAGGCCGCCGCCACCAGCAGCGGCGCAAGGAAGGTCATTTCGGTGATGCCCCAGGAGGCGCCGACAAACGAGGAGATCACGGTGATGCCGAGCGCTGCGCCGCCGCGGCCCTGCTTGGTCAGCGGGAAGCCGTCGAGACAGGTGACCGCGTGCGGTGGATGGCACGGCAAGTTGAGCAGGATCGAGCAGATCGCCCCGCCATATTGCGCGCCGTAGAATACGCCCGACAGCATCAGGATGGCGGCGACCGGGGGAAGGTGGAAGGTGAGCGGCAACAGGATCGAAATGGTGGCAACCGGCCCCATGCCCGGCAGTACGCCGACCATGTTGCCGACCAGCACGCCGATGAAACAATAGAACAAATTTTCGTGCTGGAAGGCGACGTGGAAGCCGGACCAGAGATCCGTGAGCGCGGTTTCGACCATCACCCGCCCCACTGGAACAGTGGGAACGGAACATTCAGCACGTAGGTGAACAGCAGCGAGCCGAAGATCGCAACGCAGGCCGCGAGCACGAGCGAACCCTTGAACGTCGCGCTGCGGTCGCCGAGCGCGGAGACGAACACGCAGGCAAAGACGGCTGGCACCAGCCCGAGATAGTCACCGAGAATGATGAACAAGATCGGCCCGGCCAGGATGCAGCCCCAGCCGCGCCAGTCCCTCGTCCCCGGCAGGATGCGTTCGCTCTCGCCCGAGGGGGTGGCGAGCGCGATGCCGAAAATCACCATGCCGATGACGGTGAGTATGATCCCGAGCATGAGCGGGAACATGCCCGGCCCCATATCGGTCAGCGTGCCGAGATCGTAGCTCAGGGAGTCGAGCGCGACGGAGATACCGATCAGCACCATTAAGCCGCCGGCATAGACATCCCGCTTGTTTCGGATGGTTTCGAAATAGACATCCCACGTCTTCCGGAGTGTTTCGAACAAGGGCGCGCCCCTCCCCAAGGCATCGGCCGCTTATCTAGCAGCCGCGCGCCGATGGTAGAAGAGCACCCACGGCGGTTGACGGTCCGCGCGGCCGCGCGCGATGTCAGCGTTGCGCGCCCATGCGATGCAGCTTGAGTGCGGCATAGACGGTGTCGTTGACCGGCGTCGGCACTTTCAGTTCCTTGCCGAGCTTCGACACCTGACCCGCCAGCCAGTCGAGCTCGAGCCGGTTGCCGCGATCGAGATCGTTCGCCATCGAGGCTTTCATTCCCGCGGGCACATTCTTGTCGGCAAAGGCCATGCGTTCGTCGGCAAATCCCGCATCGAGCGCGACGCCCTTGGCGCGGCCCACAGCCAGCGTCTCGGCCATGATCGAGCGGAACAGCGCGCGGGTATCCGGGTCGGCCAGGATTGGACCCATGGTCGAGCGGGTGACGGCGGTCACGCCGGAGGTCGCCGACAGGAAGATGAATTTATGCCAGCGGTCGCGCTCGATATTGTCCGACAGCGTAATGTCGATATGCGCGGCTTTGGCGGCGTCGACGAAGGCCTTTAACGGGGCATCGGCGCGGCCACCGGCGGCGCCGCAGATGATCGACTGGAATTTGCTTGCCTGCTTGATGACGCCGGGACGCTCTATCACCGTCACCACGTAAGTGACGCCGGCGATGGCGCGCTCAGGCCCGACGATCGGGGCGATGCGCTCGTAGCTGTCGACACCGTTCTGCAAGGTGATGACGCGCGTCTTCGGCCCGAGCAGCGGACGCGCCTGATCGGCGGCCTTCTCGGTATCCCAAAGCTTCACAGCGAAAAGAACGATATCGACGGGGCCGACGGTGGCCGGATCGTCGGTAACATTGACCTTGGGCAGATGGAGGTCGCCGTTCACGCTGTCGATGCGCAGTCCGTCCTTGAGCATGGCGTCGCGGTGGGCGCCACGCGCGATGAAGAATACGTCGTGGCCTGCGGCCGCCATGCGCGCGCCGTAATAACCGCCAACCGCGCCTGCCGCCATCACCGCAATTCGCATGATATCGCTCCCGTTTCTCTGCGCGACCTATAGCAAAAAAATTGCCCGGCGCGATGGCCGGGCAAGTTCAGGGGGGAGGTAAAGGGGAACTAATAAATGCCGGCGGGCCGGATGGTGGACCAGGTTCGCCCGGCCGGGGTTTCCTGCGCATAGGACATCGGCAGCGGCGCACGCTGCTGCTGCCGCGCGACAGTGGCCGGCGGGCTCTGCGGCAGCACGATGACCTTGGCTCCGATCTGCACGCGATTGTAGAGGTCTTCCACGTCTTCATTGGTCAGCCGGATGCAGCCGCTCGACACGTCCTTGCCGATGGTGGTCGGATCGTTGGTGCCGTGGATGCGGTATTCGGTGCCGCCCAGATACATGGCGCGCGCGCCGAGCGGATTGCCGGGGCCGCCCGCGGTCATGCGCGGCAAATAAGGCTGGCGCGCGATCATCTCCGGCGGCGGATACCAGTCCGGCCACTCGGCTTTGCGCGCGACGGTCTTGACGCCCGACCAGGTGAAGCCCTCGCGGCCGACACCGATGCCGTAACGAATGGCTTGGCCGTTGCCGAGCACGAGATAGAGATAAGTGTGCGGCGTATCGATAATGACTGTGCCGGGCGCTTCATTGGTCGCGTAGTTGACAATCTGGCGCTGGAAGCGCGGATCGAGTTGGGCGTCCTGGTCCGGATCCGTGCCGTTCTGCGCGGCCGGCGCATATTGCTGGGCGGCGGGTGGATAGTAGGCGACCGGGGTTTGCGCGCGCGCGGCGGCTGACATGAGCAGCGCGGCGGCGGCGACCAGAGCGGCGGTCAACCCCAGCGAAATGGAATGATCGGACATCGTTTACCCCGAGTGGCTTCCTGAGCCCTTGTTCGTCGGAATAACCGCCGTGGGGGTTCAAAGGTTCGGGGCGCCCGGCGATTTAAAGATCGCGACGGCAGGGAACAAAGCGCCGAGACGATTATCGGGCGCGGTCCTTGTGCCAGCCGACCACCGCCTCGGGGACGCTGTCGGTCGAGGCGAAGTAAGGCTTGATATCGATCAAAGGCGTGTCGTCGAGGCAGTCCAGCCCGATGACCGAAAGCCTGTTGCCCTCGATTTTGAGCAGCTTCACCACGCTCATGGCGATCGGATTGGGGCGGGCCGGCGACCTCAAGGCAAAAGTGCCCCGTTGGACGCCGTAGGAACCGGGCACCTGCAACACCAGGTTTCTGGGGGATTGGTCCATCCAGTAGAGCAGCACCAGATGGGAGCAGGATTCGGCTTCTTTCAGGCCTTCCGCCCAGCGTTGATCCAACTCGATCGTGCAAATGGCGTCGGATTCACGGGCGTTTTTCGGGCAATCCTTGCGCTGTTTCCAGGGCGTGTGGATGCGCCCGATGAAATAGACCCCGGCATCGGTCTTCTCGGGCAGATCGACCGTCTTTTCCCCGTCCCGAACCCCGAAATCCTTGTTCATGGCTTTGCTCATGGGCGCTCCGTGCTGCCGCCTGAATAGTACCTTGCGGACCCTTGTTTCAACGTATAAAGATATCTTTATATAGTGGGAGCAGGCCCCATATTTTCTCTCGTCAGGTCGCGATGAGCAGCAAGGCGAACCTCGGTTTCGATGCCCTCAACACGGCGCTCAAAGCGGCCGGCGAAGAGACGCGCCTGCGCGTGCTGGCGTTGCTGGCCGACGCCGAACTGACCGTCTCTGATTTGACCGACATCCTGCGCCAGTCGCAGCCGCGTATCTCCCGTCATCTGAAATTGCTGGCGGAAGCGGGCCTGGTCGAGCGTTTTCGCGAGGGTACCTGGGCGTTCTTTCGGGTGGCCGAGCACGGCGGGGGCGCCGAACTGGCGCGCGCGCTGATCGAGCGGCTCGATCCGGCCGATCCGACCATCGCGCGCGACCGCGCACGCCTTGCTTCGGTGCGGCAGGCGCGCGCCGCGGCGGCGCAAGCCTATTTCCGCGCGCACGCCGCCGAATGGGACCGCATCCGCAAGCTGCACGTGCCCGATGCGGCGGTCGAGGCCGCCATCCGCGACGCGTTGGCCGACAAGCCGTTCCGTTCGCTTCTGGACCTCGGCACCGGCACCGGCCGCATGCTGGAGATGTTCGGCGGCGAGATCGAGCGCGGGCTCGGTCTCGATCTGTCGCTCGACATGCTGCTGCTCGCGCGCGACCGGCTCGAGCGTGCCGGCCTCAAAAATTGCAGCGTGCGGCAGGGCGACATTTACGATTTGCCGCTCGCCGACGATTCCTTTGACGTGGTCATCCTGCACCAGGTCTTGCACTTCCTCGACGACGGTGCGCGCGCGATCCAGGAGGCGGCGCGCGTGCTGCGCCCGGGCGGGCGGCTGCTGGTAGTGGACTTCGCGCCGCACGAGCAGGAATTCCTGCGCGAGCAGTTCGCGCATCGCCGGCTGGGATTTGCTTCCGAGACAGTGACGCAATGGCTCACCGCGTCGGGGCTCGATCCGGTGATGCACAAGAGCCTGTCGCCGCAGCCTGACGGCAAGATCGCGGTGTCGCTGTGGCTCGCGCGCGACGCCCGCGCGCTGATGGCTGTGCCGGCCGCGCGCGAGGTGGCGTGATGAACGTGCGTCCCAGCCGCTTTGCGCATGGCGAGAGCCGCCGCATCGATGTGTCGTTCGAATTTTTTCCCCCGGCGACCGAGGAGATGGACAAGATCCTGTGGGATTCGATCGAGCGGCTCAAGCCGCTGGCGCCGAATTTCGTCTCGGTTACTTATGGCGCCGGCGGTTCGACGCGCGAACGCACGCATGCGACCGTCAAGCGCATCCTCACCGAGACGCAGCTCACGCCGGCCGCGCATCTGACTTGCGTTGCGGCGACGCGCAGCGAAGTGGACGCCATCGTGCGCAACTACGCGCAAGCCGGCGTGCGCCATATCGTGGCGCTGCGCGGCGATTCCCTCGGGGGGCCGGGCGACAAATACGCAGCCCATCGGGGCGGTTATCAGAACGCCGCCGACCTGGTCGGGGGCATCAAGCGTATCGGCGATTTCGAGGTTTCGGTCTCGGCCTATCCGGAAAAGCATCCCGACTCACCGACGGTCGAAGCCGATATCGACATGCTCAAGGCCAAGGTCGATGCCGGCGCGGGGCGCGCCATCACGCAGTTTTTCTTCGAGAACGATCTCTACTTCCGTTATCTCGACCGCGTGCGCGCACGCGGCATCGACGTGCCGGTCGTGCCGGGCATCCTGCCGGTGCAGAATTTCAAGGCGGCGAAGAATTTCGCCGCGCGCGCCGGCGCCAGCATACCTGGCTGGCTGGCCGAGCGTTTCCACGGGCTCGATAACGATCCGGCGACTCGCAAGCTGATCGCGGCGGCGGTGGCCGCCGAGCAGGTCTTCGATCTGGTCGACCGCGGCGTGACGCAATTTCACTTCTACACGATGAACCGCGCCGATCTCGTTTACGCGACCTGCCATCTGCTGGGCTTGAGGCCGGCGACGCAAGGAGTGGCGTGATGGCGAACATGCGTAAGACGTTTACGGAAGCGCTCGAACAACGCATCCTGGTGCTCGACGGCGCCATGGGCACCATGATCCAGGAGCTCAAGCTCGACGAGCAGGGTTACCGCGGCGCGCGCTTCGACGCCTGGAACCGGGAAGTTCGCGGCAACAACGATCTGCTCAATCTCAGCCGGCCCGACGCCGTGCGCGACATCCATCTCGCCTACTTCCGGGCTGGCGCCGACATCGTCTCGACCAATACGTTTTCCTCCACGTCGATCGCGCAAGCCGATTACGGCATGGAGGGTATCGCCACCGAGCTCAATCAGGCCGGCGCCAAACTGGCGCGCGAGGCCGCCGTGCTGGCCGAAAAGGAAGACGGCCGCCGCCGCTTCGTGGCCGGCGCGCTCGGGCCCACCAACCGCACCGCCTCGATCTCGCCGGACGTGTCCAATCCTGGCTTCCGCGCCATCAGCTTTGACCAGCTACGCACGGCCTATGGTGAGCAGGTGCGTGGATTGCTCGACGGCGGCGCAGATTTGTTGCTGATCGAAACCATCTTCGACACGCTCAACGCCAAAGCCGCGATCTACGCCATCGCCGAGGTCTGCGATGAACGCGCGCTCGACGTGCCGGTGATGATCTCCGGCACCATCACCGACATGTCCGGCCGCTTGCTGTCGGGGCAGACACCGGAGGCGTTCTGGAATGCCGTGCACCACGCAAGCCCTGTCACCGTCGGCTTGAACTGCGCGCTCGGCGCCAAGGAAATGCGCGCGCATATCGCGGAGCTCGGCCGCGTCGCCGATACGTTCATTTGCGCCTATCCGAACGCGGGACTGCCGAACGAGTTTGGCTATTACGACGAGAGCCCCGAATTCATGGCCGAACTTCTCGGTGAATTCGCGCAAGCCGGCCTCGTCAATGTGGTCGGCGGCTGCTGCGGCACCACGCCCGAACATATCGCGGCCATTGCCAAGGCCGTCGCCGGTAAGAAGCCGCGCGAAATTCCGGAGATATCGAAGCAACTGCGCCTGTCGGGGCTGGAGAGCTTCACGCTCACGGCGGAAATCCCGTTCGTGAATATCGGCGAGCGCACCAATGTCACCGGCTCGGCCAAGTTCCGCAAGTTGATCACCGCCGGCGATTACGCCAGCGCCTTGAGCATCGCGCGCGAGCAG
>DATATS010000157.1:0-4173 GCA_036268675.1 Pseudolabrys sp. | reverse complement strand
CGCGCCTCGGTTCCGGTTTCGACGATGCGGTTGTGTTCACGCTCCATGCCATGACAACGCGGGGCCCAAGGCTCGGGTTCCGCCGCGCGGCCGCCTGATGCAGTTGTGGAGCATTCCCAAACCATACAGGGGCAGCGCAACGCTGTCAATATAATCCTAGGATTAATTTCAAAATATTTTGCGTTATCCCGCGGAGGCGGCTCAGGGCGTGGTTTTCAGGATTTGGGCTGCGGCGGCCGCAGATCAAAGCCGATCTCGAACACCGTTTTGCCCAGCGCGTCGGCCACCGTCATGCTCCAGCCGGAAAAATCGTGGATCTGCGTGTCGGTCATCGCCGCCTTGATTTCACGCACGTGACCGGCGGCGTAATCGCGCGCGGCCGCGATGCCGCTCAGTTCCTGGCCAGCGTCATCGGTGAACTCCCGCTCGCCGTCGCTGAAATGGAAGAAGTATTTTGGCACGCCGCTTTCCCCTCAAGCGTGACGCCGGCTCTGTCGTCTTCCCCGGTCGAGAAGAAAGGAATACCGCCGCGGAATCTATCCCCCATAGGTTGTATTATGCGCGCACGGCGTGTACCGGGCGTAGGCGCCACCGTGGCACGGCCGGTGGAACTTTACCGCCCGGTCGCCGTTGCCTCTCAATCGCGCGGGGAAGGGTTGATCTATGCGTCGCGGTCGCGACGATCCGAACATGCTCAACGACAAGGCTCCCGGCCGCGCCAGCGAAATGCGCGTGCGCGTGCGCGCGTTCGACTGGGGGGCGACCCCGCTCGGGCCGACGGACACGTGGTCCGACAGGCTGACCTGGATCGTCGATCTGGTGCTCGCGTCGGACTTTCCGATGGCGGTGCGCTGGGGGCCGGAGCTGATCCAGATCTACAACGACGCCTACGGCGAGCTCCTCGGCGACAAGCACCCCAAGGCGCTCGGCAGCCCGCTGCGCGAGGTCTACCCGGAAATCCACGACCGGCTTGGGCCCCTCAACGAGGCGATCCTGCGTGGCGAGCGCGAGAACTACTTTGCCCAGGATCATGCCTGGACGATCAAACGCAAGAGCGTGCTCGAGCGGGCCAATTTTACCATCAGCTACAGCCCGATCCCCGATCCCACGGCGCCTAACGGCATCGGCGGCATTCTGATCACGACGTTCGAGACCACCGAGCGCGTCCACAACGAGGACATGCTGCGCACGCTCACCAGCCAGCTCGAAGTGGAGGTGCAGCAGCGCACGCGCGAGCGTGACCGCATCTGGCAGTTGTCGGAAGACCTGCTCGGCGTCTCGAATTTCGAAGGCTATTTCACCAGCGTCAATCCGGCCTGGAGCCGCCTGCTCGGCTGGAGCGAGGACGAAATCAAGGCCCTGCACGTGAGCGAACTGCGCCATCCGGACGACGCAGCCATCGCCATTGCCGGCCGCAAGCGCCTGGCGGAAGGCGTGCCGACGGTGCGCATGGAGAACCGCTTCCGCCATCGCGACGGCTCGTGGCGTTGGCTCTACTGGACCATGACGGCGGACGACGACCTGATCTATATCTCCGGCCGCCACGTCACCGCCGAGAAAACCGCAGCCGAAGCGCTGCGCAACACCGAGCAGCAGTTCCGTTCGCTGGTCGCCGGCGTCACCGATTATGCCTTCATCATGCTCGACAACACCGGCATCGTGGTGAGCTGGAACGCGGGCGCCGCGCGCATCAAGGGCTATTTCGCCGACGAGATCGTCGGCCGTCACTTCTCGCAGTTTTACACCGAGGAGGATCGCGCCGCCGGATTGCCCAACCGCGCGCTTGCGGTCGCGAGGGAAAGCGGAAAATTCGAGGCGGAGGCATGGCGCGTGCGCAAGGACGGGTCGCGCTTCTGGGCCAACGTCGTGATCGATCCCATCTACGACGCCACCGGCGCGCCGATCGGATTTGCCAAGATCACCCGCGATATCACCGAGCGGCGCGACACGCAGGAAGCGCTCGAACGCGCGCAGGCCCAGCTCGCGCAGTCACAGAAGATGGAGGCGCTCGGGCAACTCACCGGCGGCGTCGCGCACGATTTCAACAATCTGCTGATGATCGTCAGCGGCCAGGCGCAGACACTGATGAACCGCCTGAGCGACAAGAAAAACGTGCGTTCGCTGGAAGCCATTCTCACCGCCACCTCGCGCGGCGAATCGTTGACCCGCCAGTTGCTCACCTTCGCCCGCCGCCAACCGATGGACCCGCGCACCGTCAGCCCGGAATGGACCTTCGCTGCATTCCGCGACGTGCTGCAAAGTTCAGTGCCGGGCAATATCGATCTGCGCATCGAGATTCCGCCCAATACGGGCGCCGTCTCCATCGACATTCCCGAATTCGAGCTGGCGCTGGTCAATCTCGTGGTGAATGCGCGCGACGCCATGCCGAAGGGCGGCATCATCACCGTGTCGGCACAGGATGTGACGTTCAGCGGCTACGAAACGCCGGAACGGCTGACCGGCGAATTCGTCGCCTTCAAGGTCGCCGATGCCGGCAGCGGCATCGCGCCCGAGATCGTCTCGAAAATATTCGAGCCGTTCTTCTCGACCAAGGCACCGGGCAAAGGCACCGGGCTTGGCCTCTCGCAGGTTTACGGCTTTGCGCATCAATCGGGCGGCGCCGTCGCGGTCGCGAGCGAAGTCGGCCGCGGCACGACGATCACGATCTACCTGCCGCGCAGCTACAGCCCGCTGGCGGCGGCGGCGCCAAACGAGCCGGCGGCGGCCCAATCGCTCGGCAGCGGCGAGATGATCCTGGTGGTCGAGGACAATCCGGACGTGAAAGAGGTCGTGGTCGCCTTGCTCGGACAACTCAACTACCGCGCCCACGCGGTCGACAGCGTCGCCGCGGCGCTCCAGTTGATCGCGGCCGATACGCCGATGGACATGATCCTGTCCGACGTGGTGCTGCCCGGCGAATTCGACGGGCTCGCGCTCGCCCGCATCGTGCAGGAGCGCTACCCGCATATTCCGATCCTGCTCACCAGCGGCTACGCCAAGGCGCTGTCGGGCAACCACGACCTGCCGATCCTGCGCAAGCCTTATCAGATCGCGGCGTTGGGGAAGGCGATCCGCGAGACTCTCGACCCGAAACGGAGCAGACAGGCCCCCGCCCCCGCGCAACCGCCCGCGTTCACCGCGCCGCCCGAATAGGCCCGCCTGCTTTACGAGCCTTTGGCGTGCGCGTCGAAGCGCGCCCGCGCGGTTTCGATCGCATTGCGGTTGCGGCGCGCCCACAGGCCGAGACCGCTGACCGGATCGAGCAACGAGCGGCCGAGCCGGGTCAATTCATAATCCACCCGCGGCGGAATGGTCGGGAATACCGTGCGCGTCACCAGCCCGTCGCGCTCAAGCGCACGCAGCGTCAGGGTCAGCATGCGTTGCGAAATGCTGCCGAGCGCCTTGCGCAATTCATTGAAACGCTTGGGCCCCTCCCCCAGCGTCGTGACCACCAGCACGGTCCATTTGTCGCCGACGCGCGAGAGCACCTCGCTGACCGCCCGGCAGTCGCCGGGCTCACGCAGGTTCCTCGGTATCACTTTTGTGCCTTCTTGCGCGGTTCCGCCAGTCATCTATCTAGCCTCGGTAACATTTCGTAACTAGGTCACCGACAGATAGAGGACATCATGGCCAAACTCAAGCTCGGTATCATCGTCGGCTCCAACCGCCGCGAATCCATCAACCGCAAGCTGGCGCAGGCGCTTGCCCGCCTGGGCGCGGACGATTTCGAGGCCAAATTCATCCAGATCGACGACCTGCCGATGTACAATCAGGATAACGAGCAACCCGCTCCGGCCCCGGTCGCCCGCTTCAAGAGCGAGGTCGAGGCCTCCGACGCGCTGCTATTCGTTACGCCTGAGCACAACCGCTCGATCCCCGCCGTGCTCAAGAACGCCATCGACTGGGGCGCGCGGCCCTACGGCAAGACCTCGTGGCCGGGCAAGCCCGCGGCCATCATCGGCACCTCCGGCGGCGCCGTCTCGACGGCAATCGCCCAGCAGCATCTGCGCGCCGTGCTCGGCAATCAGGGCCTGCATTTGATGGGCGGCGAAGCCTATATTCAGTTCAAGCCCGAACTGATCGACGGCCAAAGCGATGTCGCCGACGAGAACGTGCGGAAGTTCCTCAAGGCTTATGTCGACAAGTTCGCCGGCTTCGCCGCGCGTTTCGCGC